>USOK01000029.1 GCA_900556295.1 uncultured bacterium
TTTTGTTTGAAAATCTCGAAGCAAGTTGCATAGCTCGAGCAGCATATTTCATTATTTGAACGGTTTCAATTCCAGAAATTTCAGAGAAGAACCAACCGCAACTTGTATACATAAGCATTGCTTGACGCTGGATTTCCAACAATTCCATTGCTCGCACTTTATTTTCGTCTGTCAAATCAGGTTTAAAGTTATCTTGTTGAAATTTTTTAACGTTCATTTCATTTCTGTCTAAAATTACATCAATATACTTGTTTCTGACATCCCAAACATTGTCAAAGTATTTTGGTCCTTCTTTTTCAAATATAACGACAAGTTCGTCACGCAAGTAATCAAGCGCATCTCTTAATGGCTTTCTCCATTTTTGATTCCAGCCGGGATGACCGCCGGTAGAGCATCCACAATCTTCTTTCCATCTGCCGACGCCGTGGAAACAACTCCAGCTTGATGCCTGTTTAATGTCAACTTCGCAATTGCTTCTGTATTTGTCTAAATATTCTGCGTAGTTTGTTATAGTAAAGCCTTCATCTTTTGCTTTAATTTTTAAAACATAAGATAACGCCATGTCACCGAATTTTGTATGGTGACCATAGCTTTCGCCATCGGTTGCAATATTAATTAATTGCGGATAATTTCTGCAATCTGAAATCCCTTCTTTTAATCGTCTGATGAACTTATTTCCATCTTTTAGTAATTCATCAAAAGCTACGGAACGAGAAATTGCGCCATCATAGAAAAACAAATCAATATATTTCCCTGGTGCTGATTTTATGTAATATCTGTAAGAACGTGCTGGGTCGATATTTCCCCAGCTTACGTCTTGCCAATCCTTAGTCCCTTCTTCTCTAAATTTCAGAGCTTGATAAGGCGAAAGAACTGTGAATTTTATTCCGTTCTCCTCTAAAATACGAAGAGTTTCATCATCAACAGCAGTTTCTGCAAGCCACATACCTTCCGGTTTTCTGCCAAAACGATATTCAAAATCTCTTATTCCCCATTTGATTTGAGTTTGTTTGTCGTTTTCATTCGCAAGAGGCATAATTATATGGTTGTAAACCTGTGCCATCGCATTACCGTGCCCAGAATGTTCTGAAACACTCTCTATATCAGCTTTTATAATTCTCTCGTAAGTAAGAGGTGCAAAATGTTCCATCCAAGACAAAAGAGTTGGGCCAAAATTGAAACTCATGTGCTCGTAGTTGTTCACAACGTCCAAAATTCTGTTTCTATTGTCAACAATTTTGGATACAGAATTGGGGTTGTAGCACTCTTTATTAATCCGTTCATTCCAGTCGTGGAAAGGTAGAGCACTGTCTTGTAATTCAATTGCTTCAAGCCAAGGATTTTCTCTTGGTGGTTGATAAAAATGTCCATGGATAGTCAAAAATACTTCGTTTTTTTTATTGCTCATCTCTTAACTCCGAAAATTTGCTGTTTTACTTGTTTTCATCTTTGGGTTTTGTGCTGATAACTGTGAATTTTTCAACATCCATCCAAGGATCCCCCAAGGCTGTTGAAAACACCTTTCCCTGAAATTCAACTACGTCACCGGAATTCAGGTCGATATGTTTTTCTGCTTCTGTTCTCTTTAAAAAGATTTTTAGTTCAGAAAGCGGAATATTGTGATCATATACATCCGGTCTTTGGATTAGGAATGAAATATAGTTTTCAGAACTTCTCATTGCTGGTTTGTAGTCCAATCCAAGCGTTGCAAATTTATCGAATTTAGCTCTAATTTTTATGTTTTTATTTAAATAAAAACTAGGGCGTGCAACTAAATCAAGCGGATTAACTGTAATATAGGATTTTGTAGTCGATTGAGCTTGAATTGTATTTGTGTTTACAAGTAAATTGTTGTTTGAATAGTTGCTTATTGGGTTTGCAAATGCACTAACCCCAAGTGTTACAGCTAAAACAAATATTAAACTTTTTATTTTATTATTCATTAAAATTACCCTCTCTAGATTTTACAACACTATTCTAGCACAATTTTTGGATTTTGTAACTACCCGAATAAATAATTCTGGTATTTTTTATTAAGGGATAAAAAAACTCGCTTTAATACAAAACGAGTTTTTTTTATTCTTAATTTGTTTTATAAGAGATTCTAAATTTTTTATTTATTATACTCATTAAACAATTCAACCAAAAGTTCATGTCCTTTTAGAATTGTTTTGTATTCTAAATATTCGTTCTTTGAGTGCATGTTGCACACAGTCGCAAGTCCGATTAAGTATGGTACAAATTTTTCATCATTTGTGTTCGTTTTGTTTGCGTAAATGTGAGTTTCTGCACCTGCGTGGAAAGATGTAATATCCGGTTTTACTCCGACTTTATTAGCCGCTTTCTCAAAAATAGTCGGAATATAATCGTCATCTACTTTTTCAAAAGGAGGAAGATGTTCTTCAAATTCAATTGTTGCTTCTGCAATATCCTTGTTATTAATATTGAATTCGTCAACAGTTAAAGACATTTTACTTTTTAATTCCTCTTCTTTTTTGCGGCTTGAGCTTCTGATTGAATAATTTGCTTGAGCGTCAGTGTTAATGATGTTTGTAACCTTGATGTCGCCTGCTGAAATTCCTCCGATGTTGCATGAAGTTACAACGTGCCCATCTTCTTCATAAAAAACACCCTGTGGAAGATTAGAAATTAAATCTGCAATTAATTTTGCAGCATTGGCGCGTTTTTTGTCCCCAATGTCTATTCCTGAGTGGCCACCTTTGAAACTATGAACTTTAACTTTTGCTAAAGTGTAGCTTGCACCTGAAATTTCGCATTGTCCTAATGTGTCGCTGTCCAGTACTAAAACGTATTTTGATTTGAAGTTTTTAAGGTTTGCATTGCGAATACCTGAAAGATTATTTTCTTCATCACGTGTGAACATAACTTCCAGTCCGCCATGTTTCATGTTGCTGTGCACAAGTTCTTTGGCAAAAAGTAATGCGTTTGCAACACCTGCTTTGTCATCTCCGCCAAGAGTTCTACCTTCTGCATGAATATTATCATTTTCATCAAGATAAGTTTTAACAGGACTGTCATCTCCAATTACATCCATGTGAGCAGAGAGCATCATTGGGGCTTTAGTTGAATCTGTTGCAGGAATATTTATAACAACATTCCCAAAATCATCAAGTTTGCAGTTTATTTCGTGTTTGTCGCAATAATTTTTTATCCATTGTGCGACTTTCTCCTCGTGCATAGAAGGAGATGGAACTTCTGCCAAGCTACAGAACAGGTCAATAAGTTCATAATCTTTTCTTATTTTTTCAATAGTCATATAAAGTCCTCTCTATTTATTTAGCAGTTTAATTGTAGCATTTTTTTTGACTTTTGCAAGTAAAAAATAACAAATTTGTATTTTATTTAATATCTACAATACTTACGCCGTCGCCACCTTCAGAGTCTTCTCCAACTCTCCATTTTGCAACGTATGGTGAAGTTGTTAAGAAATCTCTCACTGCGGATTTTAATGCCCCTGTGCCGTGACCGTGGATAATTGTTACGCAAGCGAGGTTTGCAAGACTTGCTTTATCGAGATAAAATTCCAAGCTATCAAGAGCGTCTTCTACTTTGTAGCCTCTTAAATCTAATGTATTTGAAATACTTGTTTTTCTGAGTTCAAAGTTTTCAAAAGAACTTGGACGATAAACATTTTCTTTCTTTTCATAAGCTGAATCATAAGGAGCAAGCTTATCCGTCTTAATTTTCGTTTTAAAATTCCCCATCTGTACGAGTACGTTTTCGTTTCTGTCAGGAAGTGAAAGAAGTGTAACAGGTTGATTCATTTCTTTTAAAATAAGTTTGTCGCCTATTCTGGCAGAAGGCCAATCAATTTTTTCATATTGCTGTTTTTCGTCATATTCAGAAAGTTTTCCTCTGAATTTTTGTTCTGTTTGAGCGAGTCGAGCGTAAGAACGGCGTGCAATTTTTTCTGATTTTTCCCGTCTTAATTCATCTAAAATATGTTTGATTTCTGCTTTAACTTCAAGTAATTCTCTGTCAAATTTGTCTTTAATTAGTTTTACGGTTTTTTTCTTGTCTTTTTTGATTTGAGCAAGCGAGTCCTCGTATTCAGTTTTTAAATTTTCAGATGTTTCTTTCAATTCTTCTGCTTCTTCAAGGTTTTGCGCAAGTTTAGCCTGTGTCTCTTGTAATTTTTCTACAACAAGTATTGATGGGTCTTTTGTTGACACAACAATATTTTTAGCTTTGTCGGTTAATTCTTTATCCATACCCAAGTTTGCAGCAATAGATATTGCATTGCTTAAACCGGGAATTCCGATAAGCAGCTTGTATGTAGGTTTTAGGGTTGCAGTATTAAATTCAACAGATGCATTTTTGAAATACGAATTTGTATATTCAAGAGCTTTAAGTTCTCCATAGTGAGTTGTAACTGTTGAAACAACTCCTTTTTGTGCAAGTTTTTCTAAAATAACTTGAGCTAAAACAGCGCCTTCTACAGGGTCGGTTCCTGCGCAGATTTCATCAAGCAAGACAAAAGATTTATCGTTACTTTGTTTTAGAATCTCAATTATGTTTGTCATATGAGCTGAAAAAGTTGATAAATTTTGCAAAATACTTTGATCATCCCCAATATCTGCAAAAACCTCTTCAAACGGATAAAGTTTAGCGGCTGGGGGAGGGAGGAAAAATCCGCTTTTTGCCATAAGTATAAATAATCCGATAGTTTTAATTGTAACGGTCTTTCCGCCGGTATTTGAGCCGGTTATTATAACGGATTTATAATCTTTGCCGATTTCAAAATTATTTGTTACAACATTATCAACATTGCCAATCAATAGTGGGTGTTTCATATTTTCAAACTCAATAATTTTTGTTGTAACTATTTCAGGTTCTATAGCTTGAATTTTTACTGCATATCTTGCTTCTGCAAAATGATAATCAATAGTTGCAAGAAGTTGTTCCGAAAGTGAAAGCTCTTTTATTTCGTTTTTTACAAGAGAGGTTAAGCCTGCCAAAATTTTAATCATTTCTGAATGAATATTAGCTTTAATTTCTCTGATTTTGTTGTTTAGCGGTACGATTTGTGCCGGTTCTATATAAAAAGTTTTGTTCGTTGCAGAAACGTCGTGAACAATTCCGGGAACTTTGCTCTTTGAAGATGCCATTACCTGAAAAACAATTCGGTCGTCTCTTGTTGTATAAATGTTTTCTTGCAAGTGTTTTGAGAAATCTGCAGAGTTTAGCAAAGAATTTACTGTTGTTTTTAAGTTCTTTTCGTTGTCCCTTAATGCCGCAAAAAGCCCTTTTAATTCTAAAGTGGCATCTTGTCTGATATTTAAGTTTTCGTCGAAGGTTGAAAAGATTTTATCTTCCAGCTGTTTATCTGCAAGTAAATTTTGCGCAGCATTTCTTATAATAGAAAGCATTGGCAAATTATCAAAAAGAAATTTCTTGACAAGCCTTGATGTTCTTAATGTTTTGGCTATATCTATTAATTCGTTTTCTGCCAAATAACTTACACCCATATTTTTTTTGATCTGTGCAATATCAGCAACAAATTCTATTGGAATGTCGTTTGGAATATCAAGAACTTGTTTTGCTTCTCGAGTGCATTGTATTTCATTTTTAATTTTTACAATGTCATCAAAAGGCTGGACTTTAAGGCAAATTTCTTTGCTTTGTTTGGTTTTTGCGAAGTTTGCTAACTGCTCTTTTATTTTATCAAATTCAAGTGATTTTAAGCTTTTTTCAATAGTATTCATAAGATTATTAAAAGACAATAATGCCTCAATTACAATGAATTATTAACTTTTTTTGATTTATTTGCACTAAATATTTTTTAAAGTAAAATATAGTTACAAATAGATAAGAAGGTGAAAATTATGGCTATAGAAAGACAACATGTAAAAGAACAGGATAAGATTCAAAGACGACACAATTTTGAGCCTGTTGAAAGTAATTTGACAGATGAGCAAGTAAGGTTGGAAGCTTCAAGATGCTTGCATTGTAAAAATCCTAGATGTGTTCAGGGATGTCCTGTTAATATTCAAATTCCGGATTTTATTCAAGCGATAAAAGAAGGCAATCTTGATAAAGCCGGCGAAATTATTCGCCAAACCAGTATGTTACCATCTGTTTGTGGCAGAGTTTGCCCTCAAGAAAGACAGTGCGAAGGTCAATGTATATTGGGAATTAAAGGTGAAGCCGTTGCAATTGGCGCGTTGGAAAGATATGTTGGTGATAATACAAAAGCAGAGGTGCCGCAAATAAAACCTTCTGGTAAAAAAGTCGCCGTAATTGGCTCAGGGTGTGCAGGCATGACTGCTGCTTGTGACTTAAGAAAAGCCGGTCATGATGTGGAAGTTTTTGAAGCGTTGCACGAATTAGGTGGTGTTTTAAGGTATGGAATTCCTCCATTTAGGCTTCCTAGAACAATTCTTGATAAAGAAATTAATAATCTTGAAAAAATGGGTGTAATTTTCCATAAAAACGTAGTTGTTGGAAAATCAATCACCTTGGAACAGTTGAAAGAAGATGGATTTGATGCAATATTTATTTGTTCTGGTGCTGGGTTGCCAAAGATGTTGAATGTTGAAGGTGAAAACTTAAACGGTGTTTTCTCAGCAAACGAATTTTTGACTCGTGTAAACCTTATGCACGCCGGACAAGAAAATAGTGCAACTCCGTTAAGAGTTGGTAAAAAAGTAGCTATATTTGGTGGCGGTAACGTAGCGATGGATGCGGCAAGGACAGCAGTAAGAGTTGGTTTTGATGAAGTCTATATTATTTATCGTAGAACTGAAAAAGAACTTCCGGCTCGTTTAGAGGAAATTAGACACGCTAAAGAAGAGGGTATTATATTCAAATTCTTGTACGCCCCGAAAGAAATTTTAGGAGAAAACGGCTATGTAAAAGGTGTTGAACTAGAAGTTATGGAACTTGGTGAACCAGATGACTCAGGCAGACGTAGACCGGTTGCAACAGGCAAAACAGAAGTAATGGATTTAGACACCGTAATTGTGGCATTAGGGACCGGGCCAAATCCGATTATCCAAAGATCTGCACAAGCAGAAGGTATGGATATTGTTACCGATAAAAAAGGTTATATTGTTGTTGACGGAGAAACAAGATGCACTAATATCCCTACTGTTTATGCAGGTGGTGACGTCGCTCCTGTCGGTGCTTCTAATGCGATTAATGCAATGGGTGCAGGGAAAAAAGCCGCAAAAGCAATTAATGAGTTGTTGAAATAGTTAATAGTGAAAGGTGAGAAGTGAAAAGTTCGTATACAAAGAAAATATTTAGTTTGTTTGTTGCAACGTTACTTCTTTCCTCTCATTGTTTTGCGTTTGAATTGGATACGTCTGTGGATGAAGAAATTAGAAAGAACTATAATCCATCAGCATTAGAGCAGAATTTGCCGGCATTGCCAAAAACTGCACCATCTCAATCAGCAACGACTAAAACAACGGTGACGACTACAAACAAAACAACTCCTGTCGTGCCCAAAACTCAACCTGTTTCACAACCTTCCAAACCTCAACTTGTTATCAAAAAAATGGATAATGATTACAAATTTGATAAATCAACTGCAATTAGGATAAAAAAGGGGACTAAATTCAGGGTTAAATCAAATTGTGTGATTTCTGATTATCAAAGAGAAGGAACTCGAGTTTCTTTTACTTCAATAAAACCTGTTACACAGCGGTATATAACAATCAATGAGGGAACAAGGTTTAATGCTGTTGTTGAAGATTCACATCTCCCTCAATTTACCGGAAATGGTGGCTTAATTGTCTTGATGGTTGATGGAATTGTTGTAAATAACTCTACCAAAAGTGTTCATGCTAAAATTACTAAAGCAAATATGAAAAAAGTTTTTCTTAACAACATAAAAGGGAAACGAGGTTATATAAAAGGTGTTTCAAGGCAAGTAGATAAAGGTGAAAATTTCTATAAAAAAACTCGTAGAACGTCGACAAAACTGGCTGATAATCCAGTAGGATTGATAATTTCTCCAATTCCAACTATTTTTGGAGCAGTTGTTTATGCTGTTAATCTGGTTGGTTCTCCTGTTTTTGCAATTTGGGCAAAAGGATCTAGAATATCTATTCCGGCAGGTTCTGAATTTGAGATTAAGTTGCTGGAAGATGTTTATTTGCAGTAATTCGTAACATATCTTAATTTTTATCGATAATAGTGCAAATTTTTAATTTCAGGGTGTTTAATGCGAAAAAATGAAAGGACTTTTTATGATGAATATAGGGATGAAGATTTTAGATGCAAGAGCTTCAATTATGACCAAAGCTTGTAAAGAAGGTTCAAAAACTGCAAAATCAGCTACAATGAATTTTTTCAAATATGCAAATGAAAATAAATTGCCAACACAAGCTCTTATAGCATGTTATGATAATGCAAACAATATTAAAGGTTACAGTTCAAGACAACTTTCAAGTGATATTATATCTTTAGCTTCTAAAGATGAAAGTCTTAAAACTGAATTAAAAAGATTTGAACATATGGTAAAAGATAATTATCCTAAAACTTTAGGAGATAGAATTTCTTTACTTAGCAATGGTGCTGTTGTGCCTGATAAAGTTAAGCCACAATCATTTTTTGTAAAAATGTTTACCTCATTAAGTAAGTTTATTAGAGAAATAGAAGAATAGTAAAGAGAAGGATTTATGCTAGATATAAGAATGCAATATTTAAACAATTGTGCCAGTAAAATGGTGAAAGAGTGTCGTGATGGGATTTCAAAATCCGGAGAAACGGCAAAAAACTTTTTTAAATACGCAAATAAAAATGATGCTCATAGTCAGGCGTTAGTTGCATATTATTCTCAAATTCGTAGGACCCCAAAAGCTAATATTGCTCAAGTTTATGATAGAATAGAACTTGGTGCGCGAAAAAATATCTGTCTTGAAAGACATTTAGGACTTTTTGCAAGAAAGTTGGAACAAAAGTATCCTAAAACATTAAATGCCCGACTTGCGATTGTTGCTAATGGTGTGGTTGTCCCGAATAAGGTAAAGCCAAAAAATAAATTCCGGAAGGCAGCAATTTATGTAGAAATTGGTTATGCTAATATGAGGCAATGGATTAGTAATTTATTCAGTGGAAAATAAAATGTGTAGGCATATAGCCTGCAAGTTTTTTTATTAATATTTTTGTGGTATTGTTTAATATTATAATTTGTTTTATAATACGTTTGTTATTACGAAAATTAATGGTAGGACAACTTGTATAAAAAGGAGAGATTATGATTAAAAAGTTGACTTCTCCAAAGGCATTGATGGCTCTTTGGGCTACATTGCTAATGGGTGTTTCGCCGGCTCTTGCAAGCGAAGCTGATTTAGTTGTTCCGAGTATCAAAGACGCAAGCCCTGTAAGCTTTAACTTGTTGCTTATCGGTATTGCAATCTCTGTTGTAGGGTTGATATTCGGATTTATTGAATTCTTCAGGATTAAAAAACTAGATGTTCACGCATCTATGGCTGAAGTTGGTAACACAATTTTTGAAACTTGTAAAACTTACCTTATTCAACAAGGTAAATTTTTGTTTGTATTAGAAGTGTTAATCGGTCTTTGTATCGCTTTCTATTTCGGATACTTGCAACATATGCCTTTATCTCACGTATTGATTATCCTTGCGTGGTCAGTAATCGGAATTTTGGGTTCTTATGCTGTTGCTTGGTTCGGTATCAGAATGAACACTTTGGCAAATGCTAGAACTGCTTTCGTTTCTTTGAAAGGAAACCCTTTGAATATCTTGAATATTCCTTTGAAAGCAGGTATGTCAATCGGTGTTTGCCTTGTATCTGTTGAACTTATTTTGATGTTGACAATTTTGTTATTTGTTCCAGGTGAAATTGCCGGAGCTTGCTTCATCGGTTTTGCAATCGGTGAATCTTTGGGTGCATCTGCTCTTCGTGTTGCAGGTGGTATCTTTACAAAAATTGCCGATATTGGTTCTGACTTGATGAAAATTCAATTCGGTATTAAAGAAGATGATCCTAGAAACCCTGGTGTAATCGCTGACTGTACAGGAGATAACGCTGGTGACTCTGTTGGCCCTACAGCTGATGGTTTTGAAACTTATGGTGTAACTGGTGTTGCGCTTGTTTCTTTCATCTTGTTAGCTGTTGTTGGCAAAGAAAACCAAGTTCAATTGTTGACTTGGATCTTCGTTATGAGATTCTTAATGATTGTAACATCAGTTGTTGCATACTGGATTAACGGTGTAGCTGACAAAATCTACGCTGCTAAAACAGATAAATTTGACTTTGAAAAACCGTTGACTAACCTTGTTTGGTTGACATCAATTTTGTCTATCGCTATGACATTTGGCGTAAGCCACTGGTTGTTGGCTGATATGGGTAACAACTTATGGCTAGTTCTTTCAGCAATCATTTCTTGTGGTACTTTGGGTGCTGCTTTGATTCCTGAATTTACAAAAATCTTTACTTCTCCAAAAGCAAAACACACAGAAGAAGTTGTTACAGCTTCTCGTGAAGGCGGTTCATCTTTGACAATCCTTTCAGGTATTGTTTCCGGTAATATGTCAGCTTTCTGGATTGGTATGGTAATCGTACTTTTGATGGGACTTGCTTATGTAGCATCTCTTCATATTCCTGAGGCAGTAATGATTTATCCGTCAGTATTTGCATTTGGTTTGGTAGCATTCGGTTTCTTAGGAATGGGACCTGTTACAATTGCAGTTGACTCTTATGGCCCTGTTACTGATAACGCTCAATCTGTTTACGAATTGTCTTTGATTGAAGATATTCCTAACGTTAGCGAAGAAATCGAAAAAGAATACGGTTTCAAACCTGATTTTGAAAACGCTAAAAAATACTTAGAAGAAAATGATGGTGCTGGTAACACATTTAAAGCAACTTCAAAACCGGTTCTTATCGGTACTGCTGTTGTAGGTGCTACAACAATGATTTTCTCATTGATTTTGGTAATCAAATCAACTTTGGGTATCGAACCTGAAATGATTTTGAATATGTTGAACCCATACACATTGCTTGGTTTCTTATCAGGTGGTGCTGTAATTTATTGGTTCTCAGGTGCATCTATGCAAGCTGTAACAACAGGTGCATATTCTGCAACTGAATACATCAAAGATAATATCAAACTTGACGATGAATCTTCAAAAAGTGCAAACGTTGCAAATTCAAAAGAAGTTGTAAAAATTTGTACACAATATGCGCAAAAAGGTATGGTAAATATCTTTATCGCATTGTTTGCATTCGCATTAGCATTTGCTTGCTTGTCAGCACCATCTTGCAGCACAAAAGCTCCTGTTGCTTTCTTTATAAGCTACTTGATTGCAATTGCTGTATTTGGTTTGTTCCAAGCTGTATTTATGGCAAACGCAGGCGGATGTTGGGATAACGCTAAGAAAATCGTAGAAGTTGATTTGCAAGAAAAAGGCACACCGCTTCACGAAGCAACTGTTGTAGGTGATACAGTTGGTGATCCGTTCAAAGATACATCATCTGTTGCGATGAACCCAATCATCAAATTTACAACATTGTTCGGACTTCTTGCAATGGAAATCGCAATTTCTGAAAGTTTCAGAAATATTGCTCCTATTGCAGGTTGGATTTTCTTGGTAATTGCATTGATATTCGTAATTCGTTCATTCTATGCAATGAGAATTCCTACAAGAAAATAATTATATAGGGAAATGAGTATATCTCATATAAAAAAGACCTTGCTTGAAAAAGCGAGGTCTTTTTGTTATAATTATGATGTAAATAAGAAAATGAGGAGGTTAAGAATGAAAAATGATTTGAAAAGAGTCGTCGGGGGGGGGGCTATCACGATAAGTCGTTAAAATACTTTGGTGG
>USOK01000030.1 GCA_900556295.1 uncultured bacterium
ATAAAAACTGGCACAATTTTCACTGTACCAGTTTTTATTTTTTTAATTTTCAAGTTTTAATTAAAACTTCCAGCTATGCAAGTATTCTTCTTGTTCTGCAGTCAATGTATCGATTGAAATTCCCATTGATTTTAATTTCAATTCCGCAATTTTTACATCAACTTCATGAGGCAAAGTGTACAATTTCTTTTCCAATTTACCTTTATTTTTAACCAAGAATTCAATACCCAAAGCTTGGTTTGCAAAGCTCATATCCATTACGCTAGCCGGATGACCTTCTGCTGCAACAAGGTTAACAAGTCTGCCTTCTGCCAACACATAAATTGATTTTCCGTTATTCAATTTGTATTCTTCAAGATTTGGTCTGATTTGTTTAATTTCTGTTGCATAAGCTTTCAAATCACTAACATTAACTTCCCAATCGAAGTGACCGGCATTTGCGACAAAAGCGCCATCTTTCATTGACAACAAGTGTTTTACATCAACTACATGCTTGTCTCCTGTTACTGTCAAGAAGATATCGCCTTCCTTTGCAGCATCAGCAATTGGCATTACTCTGTAGCCTTCCATAGCAGCTTCAAGAGCTTTAAGCGGATCAACTTCACAAACAATCACGTTTGCCCCAAGAGCTTTCGCACGAAGAGCACAACCTCTTCCGCACCATCCGTAACCGGAAATTACTACTGTTTTTCCGGCAATCAAAATGTTTGCAGCACGTAAAATTCCGTCAAAAGAACTTTGACCTGTGCCGTATCTGTTATCGTACAAGTGTTTTGTCAAACTTGTATTAACCCCAACTGCAGGGAATTTCAAAGCCCCTTGAGCTTCAAGAGCTTGTAATCTAATAATACCCGTAGTTGTTTCTTCTGTAGAACCAATAACTTTAGACGCAAGCTCAGGATAGTCAGCATGTATCATTGATACCATATCACATCCGTCATCAATAATAATATCAGGATTGTGATCCAAAGCTTCTCTAATATGTGATTTATATTGTTCAACAGATTCTCCGGCTACTGCAAATGTCGGAATTCCGTAATGTTTTACCAATGCAGCCGCAACATCATCTTGTGTAGATAAAGGGTTTGAAGCAACTAAAACAGCATCCGCTCCACCTGCTTTCATTACAACACACAAAGCTGCTGTTTCCTTAGTAACGTGAACACAAGCAGACAATCTTAAACCTTTGAAAGGTTGTTCTTTTATAAATCTTTCTTGGATTTGTTTCAAAACAGGCATATCTTTAAACGCCCATTCAATTTGGTTTTTACCTTGATCTGCCAAGTTTATATCTTTTACATCGCATTTCATATCCATTGTTTGCATTAATTTTCTCCTTTTCAAGCTTGATTATAGCAAGAACATAACATTATAACTTTTTTTGTAAAAATTTCTTAATAATATAATATATTATGACAAAAATTTTTCTTCACTTGAGTTATAAATGGAGTAGTAAGGAGTTTTTCACGTGAAAGTCAGTTTAAATTTAAATCAACCCAAAACAAGAAACAATGTGAATTTTGAAGGTTACAAGCCGACAAAATCTCAATATGGAGATAGAGAATACGAATTTAACTATGTCTACGACGACAACAAGTACGATTGCTATTTGGAACTTTTTTCTGTCGGGCAAGACAACAATAACAACTACTATGTAACTGACATTTTGAGAAAATACGATGCAGATCCATACAGCAACGAGCATGGAATTAAACTCCAAAGTGGGAAACCGACAAAAGTAGACCTTGCCGGAGATTACGACATTGCTCCGGACGAAGCTTTTGCATACCACTACAAACTTTATCCGAAAGGAACTCATGGAGCTCCTGCATATGCACTTGATGCAGGAAACAAGATTGACGAAAGAGCTTCTAAAAATACAGCTCATGACATTTATAATATTGTTTCTGACAGAGTTTCAACCTCCACAAAAGGTGGGGCTATGAAGCTTATTATCCCTGATAACTACAATGTTATTTGGAAATATGACGACAAAAACAATGTTGTAATGAAATCTCCGGAAGAAATTACATCAGTACTAAAATCTTCTAAAAACTTTGCCAACAAAATCGGCGGATCTCTTGCCGGAATCGAAAAAGACTTAGATGACGGAAAACTTAACAACTTCACAAGAGTTATCACAACTCCATTATTCACCGATGACAGCTTATCTGCTCACGCATACTGGAATAAAAACTGCTTCCAAATGGCAAATTCTTTAGGAAACATCAACAACTACACTTCTTTGCAAAAAAAATTGTTTGCAAAAGGCATGAACCTAGTATCTGACGGCGCATACGTAAACGAAGGATTGGAAGGTATACACTTCCAACACGTTTTGAAATGGGGCGACAAATCTCCTTATTTCAACTGGTTCAACATTTCAGGACTTCAAGACAGTCCGCTCAGCCTTGGCGTATTTGGGAAAAAACTTAACCACGTGACGCATAGATTAATCAATTCTCCATACAAATTCGTTCAGAAAAAAGATGGCACTATTGAAGTAAAAAAATCTTCAAACTACGATAAAAATAAACCGACATATATTCAAATCTATGATGACAGACTCGTTGATGCAGACAAACTTTCTGACAAAGAACTAATCAAAGCATACAAGCATTTGGACAAAGATTATTTAGACATTAATACTCACAACGATACTGTTGTTCCATACAGCTTTAAAATCAACCCCGAAACATATAAACGCAACATAAAACTATTGAGTGACTACAACAAAAACGCTAAAGATGGACAAAAACTGGATCTAAAAAGTGGAGAAGCTACTCGTGCAGTTGCGCAATTTGAATATTTCGGTCTTGACGGCAAACACGAAAGTGGATTCTATACTTGGGATGCAAACCCTGATATCGCAAAATTAAACTTCGTTCCATCTCACGCTGACACTCAATCTCTTAGAAATATTGTTGACCCAGAAGAACGTTCAGCAAAAACAAAATTACTAAAACAAAAAAACATGGAAGTTCAGGACTATGCTGTTTCTTCTGCTAAATACTGGACAAAGAAAACTAACCAAATTTTGAACTTGAATGTTGCTCAACATTTGAAAAATATTAACAGCAAAAATCCGGAAGAAATTGTTAAACTTATTGAAAAACAATCCGATGGAAAAGTTTTCCCTAAAGATTTGAGACTTTCTGAAAAAGTTGTTAAAAATGTATTAAACGATTCATACGACTTAAACGGAACTGATACAGTCGACTTGTACAAAGACGCAATTGTCCAAGGTTTAATGGATTTACCACTTGATTCAATTGAAATTGGCGACGATATCGCAAGCGTATTGAGTTCTCCTTATGTTTCTAAAAGAGCTAATATAGAAGATGAAATCGGCACTTCAAGATACGAAATATTCAAAGGAAACAACCAACATATCAACCCAGAATACAGAAAAGCTTATGAACTAACTGATCAAATGTACACTAAAGAAATGAATGCTTTGGCAACAGAAGTTTTAAATGCAGTTGAAGCCAAACTTCCAAATGACAGCAAATTACACAACGAGTATGGAAATGCAACTCCTTACGGCAAATATGTAATCCCACTATTAACTGCGGAAATTGCACGTTTTGCCGTTATCAAAGGAGTTGATCCGAAAGCAGAATTTTCATTCGACGAAAAAACCGGTGAAATCGCCTACAACTACAATGAATTGAAAAAAACTTCTCTTGCAGGAATGGGAATTATTGCCGACAGTCCAGAAGATGAAGCGATTTCAGTTGTAAAAAAATTAAGAAAAAACATAAATAAAATCGGATCTTCTGACAAAGAGAAATTGGAAAAAGCATTATTAAAATCAATTCAAGGCACAAATGCTAATAGTTTCAAGCTTGCAGATATGATTATCGACCGAACCCAAGCAGGTTTAGACTGGAGAATTGACGCAACAAAAGATATCGGCGATATTGAATCTGTCAGAAACCAAAAAACAGATTTTGAATTTACTTGGAACCAAATTATAAAATTCTGGTCAAAATTTACTGATGCCGTAAAAGAATACCACCCAGATGCATATATTGCAGCCGAAGTAACTGATGAAGGCTCAATATATCAAAAAGGTTACGGCTCAAAATCCGGCTCAAGATTTGGTGACTCTAAAGAAGCTGTAAAAAAATTAATCAATGAAGCTGGTTTTACAACAACAGCAAACTACACTTACTTCTCTTCTACTTTAACAGGTATTTTCGGCAAATTATTTGCGGATGAAAATGGTGTTGAAAGGGGTACAGAACAAGGTGAAACAATTCTAAAGCAACTTGTCGGAGAAGGCAACTTCTTAAACTCAGAACCGTTAGAATCATTAATGTACACATACACATTTGCAGGCAACCACGACAAATGCCGTGCACTTGACGGTTTTTCAATGGATATGGGTTTGGTTTACTCTGATTTAACTGACCCTGCGAACTATGATTACAGAAGCAGAGCCTACAAAGTTCTTCACGGAATGGGCTACGGCGACAACCCTAGCAGAGGCGAAGTTGACGGATTTAACTATGACCGTGTAAGCAACCTCGCAATTGCGAAAAGTGAATCAATTATCAGCGGAATGGGCAAGGCCAAAGAAAGAATTGGATTGAACCACGAAAGGAAAGAATACATTTATAGCAAAATGCTTGAAGCTATCAAAAATCTTTCTAACAGCCGTCATTTAGGTAAAGTATACGAAGCCGACGGATTTGGCACCAAAGATTACAATATCGCACTAGACATTGTTTTAAGCGAAATGGATTACATTGAACCTGACAAAAACAAACGTCTAAACGCTGATGAAAAGAAAAAACTCAAAGATGAAACAATGCACAGAATTATTGACCCAGCAATGTCAAAACTTTTAGGTCAAACAAAATTCTTAGTTGCATTGACAGGGAACCCTACATTGTTTGCGGGTGACGAATTAGGTTCTACAGGTTACGAAACAACAACAAAAAACATATACTTACAAAACAGAAACGTAATCCATAATGAATGGATTAATCCGGAAGATTCTAATTACAAAGAGTTTGTAAAAGTATTCAAAGACAATATGGATTACCAATTTGCACTAAGAAAACGTCCTGAGCTTGAACCTTTAAACTCCGGAGCACCATTCGCATTAAAAGAACAAAGTGCAAAATTTGAAAAACTTATCTATAACGATGAATTAGACCATTCTAAAGGTTTAAGAGGCAAAGAAACCGGAGAAACAAAGGTTTCTGCATTGTTAAGACAATGCCCTGATGGAAGAATGACAATTTCTGTATTCAACACAGCAGGTTTGAACCACGAATATGACAAATATTATGATCCAGCGAGATTAACTCTTGAACATATTGACCTTAACGAAGGCTACGGTGGAAATGCAGGTGTAAAATACGGCTTACGCCCTGGAATGGAATTTAAGAATGCCGACAAAAATGACCAAACTGTATACAAAGTTAATGATTACAACCAAATTGTGGCTGATGGCAACAAACCAATTTCATTCAAAGATTCAACATTAATTTTGTATAGCATTGGGAATAACAATCAACCAAGCTTTACCGGCAGACGCACAATGTACAATCCTCAATATAACTTTGTGTCAAACCCATACGCACAAATTAATAAAATTGAGCATAATGTTGGTGAAAAATTAACTCTTTTAAGCAGATAAAATTAATCATTACCCCAACTGTTAGATGCTAGGAAAAATTTGTGCTACTTTATAAGTTTTGTTTTTATCAAAAACCAAGTTATAAATTCAGCAATAGCATTAACTAATAAAAATAGCAGTAACAAAATCGTTACAATAATAACAGCTTTATAAATTAAAATATTATTAGTTTGTTCAAAATGCTTAACTGAGAACTTTAAAATATGCTTTGAAAGCGGAAACCAAATTGCAATAATAAAAAATACAAGCTTTGGTTTATCTAAAATTGGTCCAAATAATTTATTCAAATATTTAAACTTAAATTTATAGTATCTGGTTGACGCTTTTGTTGCTAAGTAAAGATTATCTTTATACAACTTTTCACTTGGATTGATCTCAATAGCCTGTTTCAAATATTTCTTTGCGACATCCGGCTCTCCATTATTTAGCAAGAAAACCCCATAATTATTTAAAATAATGCAATCTTCTGGGGCTAATTCTACAGCCTTTCTATATTCTTCATTTGCATCTTGAACTTTTCCTAATTCAGACAAAGTATCTGCATAAAGTCTATGCCAATTTGCAACTTCCGGATACCGAAAAACAAGTTCTTTTATAACTACTTCAGCACTATGAAAGTCTTTTTTCTTACTTACCAAATAATCAGCCCAATAATACATTGTAATTGGGTTATCAGAATTTAAGTTCAATGCTATTTGATAGTATCTTTCTGCTTTTTTAAGCTTGTTCAACGCTTCATAACAATAACCTAATTCTGCGAAACCATAATCATTCTCAGGCTGAAGTTCTACTGCCTTTGACAAATATTTAATAGCATCTTTATAGCATCCATACTTTTTATAGTACAAGGCAATTTGATAATATGCATAATCGCAGTCAGGATATAAAGAAATTACCTCTAAGAATTTTTGGAAGGCTTCTTGTTCACCCAAATCCAATGCTTCTCTTAATAAAGTATCACAATCTACACCATAAACAATATTCTTTTCAGAGTTATCTATTTCCTTATCACACATAGAATTCCTTATTACACTGAAAATCTAAAATGTACCAAGTCACCATCTTGTACAACGTAGTCTTTACCTTCTAAGCGGGTTACACCTTTATCCTTGCAAGCTGAATAAGAACCGTTTTTAACAAACTCTTCGTAAGGAGTAATTTCTGCTCTGATAAATCCTTTTTCAAAGTCTGTATGAATTACACCGGCAGCCTGAGGAGCTTTTGCTCCGGCAGGAATTGTCCAAGCGTGAACTTCCTTTTCGCCAGCAGTAATAAATGTTCTCAAATTCAATAGACTGTAAACCGACTTAATCATACGGTTAATTCCGCTATCTTCAACGCCTAAATCGTGTAAGTATTCAGTTGCCTCTTCCGGAGAAAGTTCTGCCAACTCTTCCTCTATTCTTGCAGAAATAATTACCATTTCTGCCCCATGGGCACTAGCATATTCTCCTACTTTCTTAGTATAATCGTTTCCGTCTTTCAAGTCGAATTCAGAAACATTCGCCGCGTAAATTACAGGTTTTGTTGACATCAAATTCAAGCTTTTTGCAACAGGAATTTCGTCTTCATTGAAATGATCATTTACATTAATAAATGACGCTCCTTCAAGCAATTTTTGCATTTTTTCAAGTACTGACAACAATAGAACTGCTTCTTTATCACCCGATTTTGCGACTTTAGCAACCTTTGCAATTTGTTTTTCTACAGATGCCATATCAGCAAGTGCCAATTCGGTGTTAATTATCTCTATATCATCCAACGGATCAACTTTACCAGAAACGTGAATTGTATTAGGATCATCAAAACATCTTACAACCTGAATTATCGCATCAACTTCTCTGATATTGTGCAAAAACTGGTTTCCAAGACCTTCACCTTTACTTGCACCCTTTACAAGCCCTGCAATATCAACAAACTCAATTGCTGTCGGAATAATCACATCAGTTTTACAAAGTTCTGCAAGTTTTTGCAATCTTTCATCTGGCACATTAACAACTCCAACATTCGGCTCAATGGTACAAAATGGATAATTTGCACTCTGAGCGTTTTTTGCACTTGTCAAAGCGTTAAATAAAGTTGATTTTCCAACATTCGGTAATCCTACAATTCCGGTTCTAAGCATATTTATATTTCCTTTTTCTTATTCTTTCACTACAAATAATTCTAACATAAATATAAACAGTAAAACATTAGGATAAATTAACTCATTTAAAAAGCGCTATTTAAGTGAGTAAAAATAGCGCTAATCAAAATATTTATCCAATAGACATAAAAACTTCTTAATCCTTAGTCAGCAAATTGCTGCATAATTTCAAAAGGTTTTTCTGCAACTTTAAGAGTTTCTTCGTCAATAATTCCTCTTTTCAATTCAGAAAAAGTTGCTTTTTTAGAATTGAATTTCTTTTTTAAAAATTCATAAGAAACTTTAGGATCGCATTTGTCGCCACAAGTGAACAAATCTACAGCTGCATAACCAAGTTCAGGCCAAGTGTGAATAGCCAAGTGGCTTTCAGAAATAATTACAACGCCTGAAACCCCATAAGGATTAAACATGTGAAAACATTTTTGCACAACAGTTGCACCACATTCAAGGGCGGCATCCACCATACATTTTTCTACTTTATCTAAACTATTCAATGTGTTTGGATCACATTCAAAAAACTCTGCTAAAACGTGTTGTCCTAAATGGATTTCTTTCTTACCGTTCTTAAATGCTGTAAAAGGTGATGTTACTGCCAATTCATGTGCCTCCTATAAATGTATACTTATAACTTTCTACCAATTGCTTGCGCAATTACCATAATACAATAAAAATCCGAAAATTTGTAAAATTTACACTTTTTATAAATTTATTTACAAATCTTTTCAAATAAATATGCCCGAAAATAGGCTATAATGTATCATTCCAATGGACTATTTTTATTAATATTTTTTAACAAAAACTATTGTATTTTTTTTTTTTTATTTATAGAATTCAAGTATGAATAAGATTTTAGTAATTGACGACGATTTAGCAATTAATGAGCTTATAAAAGTAAACCTCGAACTTTGCGGATATAAAGTAATTCAGGCTTATGACGGTGTTAAAGGGTTTGCGTTATGCAAACAGGAAATACCGGCACTTGTTGTGCTTGATGTTATGATGCCTGATGTAGACGGATTTACTGTTGCTCAGAGAATTCGGAAAAATGATGAAACAAAAGACATTCCAATTCTTATGTTAACGGCTCTTTCACAGGTAAATGATAAGGTCAAAGGGTTCAATATAGGAGTTGACGATTACCTTGTAAAACCTTTTGAAATGGAAGAGTTGCAAGTCAGAGTTCGAGCATTACTAAAACGCACACGCCAAATTCCTGAAAGTGCTTCAACAAGAGAGTTATTAACTCTTGGAGAGATTACATTATTGCCGGAACTTTACAGTGTAAAAATCAATGAGAAGCAAACAAAATTAACACCTATTGAATTTGAAATATTTAATTTACTATTCCAAAACCACGGCAATATGGTATCATCAGCCCAGTTATTAAAAGACATCTGGGGCTATTCTCCGGATGATGACATTGAAACAATTCGTGTTCACATCCGCCATTTGAGAAGCAAAATCGATAAAATTTCTGACGGCAAAAAATATATCGAAACAATTTATGGCGGTGGCTATAAACTGAACGTTTAAAGTTTGGCGTTTTTACGAAACTTTGATTATTTTTCTTGCTCGTAACCAAAATTTTTGAGAGAACTTTGTTTCTTGCGCCAATCTTTATCTATCTGGACTTCTAATCCTAAGAAAACTTTTTTTTCTACAATTTTTTCTAATTCTAAACGAGCTTCTGTTCCGATTTTTTTAAGAAGATTTCCGCCTTTACCTATCAAAATTCCCTTTTGGCTTTTTGTTTCACAAAAAATTGATGCATAAATTCTATCTATATCATCACTTTCGGTATAACTTTCAATTTTTACGGCAACAGAGTGTGGAATTTCATCTGAAGTATTAAGCAGAATTTTTTCTCTGATAACTTCCTCTGTGACATCTCGCATAGTTTCTTCTGTCACAACATCTTCAGGATACAGCAAATCGCCTTCCGGAAGATATTTATAAATATTTTTTATTAATGTATCAATATTTCTACCGGTTTTAGCTGAAATTCTTACAACAGGATAATTGTTTTCAAAAAGAAGTTTGTAAGTTAACAAATTTTCTTCAACTTTGTTAAGTTTTTTCAATTTATCAACTTTGTTCATAACAATCACAATTGGGATTTTTGTTTGAAGCAAATTTTGCGCAATCCATTTATCACCCTTTCCGGCAGGTTCTGAACCGTCTACAAGAAAAATTATTAAATCAGCATCAGGCACAGCCATTTTGGATTCTTCAAGAAGAAATTCGCCCAGTTTATTCAATGGTTTGTGGACTCCTGGAGTATCAATAAAGACTATTTGTCCCTTGTCTGTTGTGTAAATTCCTTTAATTCTTTTTCGAGTTGTTTGGGCTTTATCCGTAGCAATAACAATTTTTTGTCCTAAGATTTGGTTTAATAATGTTGATTTGCCTACATTTGGCCTGCCAATAATTGCCGTAAATCCGCTTTTCATACGATACATTTCCTATTAATTGTGCTATAATTTCTTCATAAATTGTAACATAAAAGCACAAAATTTTAACAAATTGGCAATTTTTTCAATCTCAAAGTATTATATAATATAAGGGAAAATTTTAACGGTAGAAAATGGCAGTGAAAAAATCTAAAATAATAGGTATAGCTTTGTTGCTTGCAATTGCATCAGCCCCAGTATCTGGAACATTTGCAAACGGCGGGAATAATCTTGTACAATTGGATTTGAAAAAATCTTCAAACAACTCTGTAAATGTTACATTATTTACATCAAATGGATACAATGACAATGTTATGGTCAGAAAAAAATCTGACAACAAATATGTAATACTTATCCCTAAAGTTCAGAGTTCCGGATATAGTGCTTCAAATTTGAATGGTGTAAGAGATTTAGTTTCTAACGTTGATGTAAAAACAGTAAACGACACCAACGGCGGTTATACAAAAGTTACACTTATAACAACAAAACCACTTGATATCAAAACAAGTGCACAAAAAAGTTCTCCTGTAACAGAAGAGCAAAAGGAGTACAAAACACTTATTGCTCAAGCAAATGCAATTAAAAATAATATTGAGTATAGTAAAACTGTAAAAAAAATAGATTTTACTAATAAAATAGTAAGAACTACAGATGGCGAAAAGTATCAGGCGGATGTTATTATCACAACAATTCCATGGATGGAATTTGATGAAATTACAGGTATGCCAGAAGATATTAAGAGCAGTATTCATGAATTAAAGTTTAGCTCTATTCAAACTGAATATTTTTCAGAAAATTTAAATACACAGTGCCAGTGGATTTATTATCCGGATCCAAAACTATCCTACCATAGAATACTTGTGCGTCACAATTTCTGCCCTAATAGTAGAGGCTATTGGACTGAAACTAATAGTGAACGAATTAGTATGGAAGAGCCTAATAATAATTTTAAGTACATGAATCAATATGCCTATCCATTGAATACGGTCAAAAAACCAGAAATTATGAAAAAGCTACTTTTATGGAGCAAAGAGAAAGGTGTAATAGGTTTGGGACGTTGGGGAGAACATCAGCATTATAATTCTGATGTAACAGTGGATTTAGCTATGAAGTTAACTCAAGAACTTAAGTGAAAGGTATTTTTTTATGGTAGTAAAAAATAAGTCAATTAAAGTTAACATGATACTGAAT
>USOK01000031.1 GCA_900556295.1 uncultured bacterium
TACTAATCCCAAAATAATTCCTAAAATCTTTTTCATGTTAATATAATAGCATAAATTTTCTGTATTACGAATGAAAAAGGAGCATTTTATGAAAAATTTGTTATTAACTTTTTGCTTTGTTTCTATTTTAGGATTTTGTTCAGGAGCAATCTACTCACACATATACAATAATAACAATGTAATGTTTGCCGGTCGTGGTTGTTGTTCCAGCCATGGTGGAGTTTGCGGATGTGCTAATGGGCGTTCTAAATGTTGTGACGGCACTCTAAGTCCTTCCTGCCACTGTTTTAGAGATGAAAACAAAGGTTTTCAAATATAAACAAAAAATCGGATTAAATTATTAATCCGATTTTTTGTTTTTTTAAGTAACAATTTTACAAATTACGCTTCTATTTCTGTCAATTTGTAAACACCGGAAGCTACTGCACCCGCAATAAAATTTGTTAAAATTGTAATCACAATCAATTTAGTTTGAGTTATACCCATAACAAACAACCCCAAAGCTACTGCAGGATTGAATGCTCCATAACATGTCCCAATAGTTGATAAAAGCCCAACCAATACAACTGAACCGATTGCTAAGCCATAGTATGAATTCCCTTCTGTTTTTTTAGATGTTGCAACTTGCAAAACAACGTAACAAAGCAAAAACGTAAACAAGAATTCACAAATCATCATAGGCATAATACTATACGAAGATTCTGCAGAATACGGAGGTATTGCAACAAGATACCCTGCTGTCATCGCACCCAATGCACCACCTGCAAACTGGGAAACAATATATGGAAGAAAATCTTTCCATTTTAATGCGCCTCGAATACTTGCAGATAGAGAAACTGCCGGATTAAAATGACCTCCGGAAATTGCTCCACCCATATAAACAAGAACCATTAGAGCAAAACCTATTGCCAATGGAGGAAATGCTCCTCTACCATTTGGGAATAATGCACACCCGATTGTAAAAACAAAGAAGTATGTTCCAATAAATTCTACCAAACATTTTTTCAATAACTTTTTCATATAAAATTCTCCTTTTGGAAAAATTTTAGCATATTGCGAATGTTTATGCAATTAGCTACTTGTTTATTTAAGCATTTTTTGTGCTACTATAATTGTATGTTTTATTTTGAAGAAATTAACAACAAAAAAGTTCTAAAAAGTTCTATTTTAAATGGTTTAAACCATTTCTTTACAACTAGAGAATCTGTAATAAAAACTAAAGAACCTGAGTTTGAAGAAATAGTTGAAAACAATAAAAAAGATATCTGCAATTATTTGAAAATTTCAACGGAAAATCTTATTCATCCATCACAAACTCATACATCGCATATTGAGATTGCCCAAGCAGGAAAAACATCTTATCCTGATACAGACGGGTTAATTTTAACAAATAATGAACAGGCGATATATTTAAACTTTGCAGATTGTACACCTGTTATAATTTACGATCCAATCAAACAGATTGGAGCTGTTTCACATGCCGGATGGCGAGGAACTGCAGGGAATATCGCCTCTAAAACAGTAAAAAAAATGATTAATGAGTTTGGTTCAAATCCGGAAACTTTAAAATGCGCAATCGGTCCTGCAATATCTTTCTGTTGTTACAATGTTGGAGAAGAAGTTTTGCAAAAAACAAGGGCAACAGTGAAAAACTTTGAAGGCTTATTCGAAATTAGAGAAGGCAATATTTTTATCGACTTAAAAGGCATAAATAAGCAACAGTTAATTGAATCCGGAGTAAAATCGACCAATATCGATGTCTGTCCGTATTGCACTGTTTGCGATAATAATTTGTTTTTCTCATACAGAAAAGAAAATGCAACTACAAATCGTCACAGTGCAGTAATAAAATTAATTAATAAATAGCTTTATTAATCCCCCAGTGGCGAGAAAGGGAAGAATTTCTTTGTTAAACAAGGCGAACCCAGAGATTTTCAAAAAATGAACTATTTCAAATACTTCTGCAAAATCAGTTTTTTCAATGCGTTTGAATAAACCGCTTTTGGTTCAATCGCCAAAACTCTGTCCAACGTTTCAACCGCACCTTTGTAGTCCTCTAATTTCTTTTGAACGGTAGCTTTGTAGTATAATGCATCTATAAATTTCGGATCAAGTTCAATTGCTTTGTCAAAATCTGCAATTGCAGACTTTAATTTTTCGTTGCCTGCTTCTTTATCAGCTAAAAGAACTTGTGCTCGGTTGAAATATGCATCAATCATTTTATGATTTAATTCAATTGCTTTTGTGTAATTTTCATAAGCCGGTTCAAGTTCTCCAAGATGGTGAAAAACAATCGCCATAGAAAAATATGGCATCGCTTCATCTGGGTTAAGTGCAATCGCCTTATCCAGTGAGTGGAGCGCCTCATCGAATTTTCCTTCGTTTGTTTCAGAAATTCCTTTATCTAAATAAAATTTGTAGTCGTGTTCCATAATAAACCTCTTTTTTACAAAATTCTATCCAAAACAAAAGTCGTTTACAATATCTGAAAACTCGGATATAATTAAGTTATGAATATTCTTTTCATAACCGATTTATATCCCGTAAAAAGTGACGAAAAAACAACTCCTCGCACTCTTTTGGCATTTGTTGAAGAGTGGAAAAAAATGGGGCATAATGTTGATATTTTAAAGCCAAATTTTATTCTTAATTCGTTTTTACGAGGGAAACCGTTTTATAAATCCGGTCAATATGGAGATGTTTTTAATATAAATTATTGGACTCCGTTTTGGTTTGATGTTAAGAGAAAATTCAATGGTAATAGTAGGTTGGGCACACTTGCCCAACTCAATAAACACAACTACAACATTGTTGTTGCCCACATGCCGTCTGGCATACTTTTTGCGGATAAACTGGGACTTCCTTTTGTTGCAGGA
The DNA here is from genome assembly GCA_900556295.1 of uncultured bacterium. Lineage (GTDB taxonomy): Bacteria > Cyanobacteriota > Vampirovibrionia > Gastranaerophilales > Gastranaerophilaceae > Stercorousia. The sequence continues at coordinate 2,877 of USOK01000031.1, forward strand.
ATACATAATTCCGATATTGAAGTTTTAACAAATCCATTGTACAAAATCCATTTTAAACCAAGATTAGAAAAAGCTTTGAGAAATGCGAAAGCAATCGCTTGCAGGTCGTTTGTTTTGCGAGATAAGTTGTTGAAACTGTATCCGGAATTTGAAAATAAAGTTTTTGTAGCACCGTCTGGAATTGATAAGAAAGCAGCTATGTTTTTAGATGCCAAGCAAAATGAAAAACATTCTGCTGATACAAACTTTTCACGTTTCACTCCTCACATTTCACCAATAAAAGTTCTCACCTGTGCTCACTTCAAAAAACGTAAAAATATTGACAAAGTTATTAAAGCCTGCAAAGGGCTTGAATGTTTTGAGCTGACAGTGATTGGCGACGGCAAAGAACGCAAAAAGCTTGAAAAGATTGATAAAAATGTAATTTTTACAGGAAGATTGCCGCAAGATGAAGTTTTAGCAAAAATGCGTAACAGCGATATTTTTGTACTCCCTAGTGTGGGTGAAACCTTTGGCATGGTATATTTAGAAGCTATGGCAAGTGGCTGTATTACTGTCTGCACAAAAGGAGACGGAATTGATGGTATTATTAAAGACAGAGAAAACGGATTCTTAACTGAACCAAATTTTGAAAGCGTAAAAGAAACACTTCTTAATATAAAAAACTTAACTAAAGAGGAGCTTAATTCCTTATATACAAATAGTTTCAACACAATTCAGCACTACACATCTACATTATGCGCAGAAAGATATTTGCAACAAATTTTAAAGATTATGTAAAGATTTGACATCATGTGAGCATGTTTTTGGTAGTATAAAGTCTGGGTTGGAGATTTACCCTTTTTGGAAGAGTAGCCGAAGAACCTTAGACCCGAAAGGAAAAATTAATGAACAGAATTTTAATCGTACTTTTGACACTATTATTTAACATTCAACAAGCTAATGCATTCAATATTGATGCATTTATGGATAAAAATGTGGCGCCGGTATCCGATGCAATTGCCGCAGTTATTTTCCATCCAATTCACGTATTTGGTGCTGATGTTCCGATTATCATATTTTGGATTTTGTTCGCAGGTATATTTTTCACCTTCTATTTGAGGGGTATTGCTGTTTGGGGTTTCAAACACGCTATTGAGGTTGTTTGCAAACCTAAAAAAACAGAAGGTGACGGCTCTGGAGAAACTTCTGCATTTCAAGCCTTAATGACTGCTTTGTCAGGCACAATCGGTTTGGGAAGTATTGCGGGTGTTGCAATTGCAATTTCAATGGGTGGTCCTGGGGCTGCTTTTTGGATTATTGTAGGCGCACTTTTGGGTATGTCTTTAAAATTTGTAGAAGCTTCTTTGGCGGTAAAATACAGAAGATTTAACCTTGACGGCTCTATTTCTGGTGGACCTATGCACTATATGGCTCACGGTTTGACTAGAAAAAAATTGAGATGGTTAGGGCAACCTTTGTCTGTAATGTTTGCTATCCTTTGTATTTGCGGAGGTATCACAGGCGGTAATATGATTCAGATTAACCAAGCTGCGAACCAGTTTGTAAATGTTTGCGGTGGTGAAAACGGCTTTATGCATAACTTCCACTGGGTAATCGGTTTAGGGATGGCAATTGTCGTTGGTTTAATCGTTATCGGCGGTATTAAAAATATCGTTAAAGTTACGGAAAAAATCGTTCCTTTGAAGATTTTTATATACTTATTTGCAGCTATGGCTGTAATCATTTGCAATATCAAACTTGTTCCGCACGCTGCTTGGATTATCGTGAAAGAAGCTTTTCAGCCGGAAGCTGTTTATGGTGGTATGTTTGTTGCAATGATTATGGGTTTAAGACGTTCTGTTCAATCAAACGAAGCAGGCACAGGTTCTGCACCGATTGTTTATGCAACAGTAAAGACTGATGAGCCATTGTCACAAGGTTTTGTAGCATTGCTTGATCCGTTCTTGACAGGTTTTATGTGTACATTAACAGCTTTTGCTATTGTAATTACAGGTGTTTACAAAACTCATGCCGGTCATACATCAGGTATTGAAATGACATCAGATGCAATTTCTTCTGTAATGCCTTTCTTCCCAACTCTTTTGGCAGGTATTGTTTTACTTTATGCTTTATCTACAATTATCAGTTGGGCTTATTACGGTCAAAAATCTTGGAATTTCTTGTTCGGCGAAGGCAGAAAAAGAACTCTTACATTCCAATTTATATATTGTGCATTCATTTTAATCGGTTCTGTTTTGAACGTAACATCAGTTATCAACATTACAGATGCAATGATGATTGCAATGTCTATTCCAAATATTATTGCGATGTATATTTTAGCTCCTGAAATCAAGAAAGATTTGGCAGAATACTGCAGAATTCACCAAATCGGGAAATGGATTAACAGAGATTGGCTAAAACCTGCAGAAATACCGGCAGAAATAGATGAAGAGGATGAAGTAACATGTCAGATCAACAAATTATCATAACAGTTTCAGGCGTAGACAAAGTTGGTATTGTTGCAAAGGTTTCAGCAGTACTAGCTAAATATGAAGTTAATATTGAAGATATAAAACAAACATTGATGCAAGGTCATTTTGTAATGTTTATGTTGTGCAATATCGAAAAATCAAAATATTCTTTCAAAGAAATTAAAGAAGCCCTAACTCAAACCGGCGAAGAGCTCGGAATGGAAATATGGGTTCAAAGAAAAGAAATTTTTGACAACATGCATAATATTTAAAAATGTAAATTTTTGTTAACACAATAGCAATTATTATATTGCTTAACTTTAATAATAATATGATAAAAATTAATAAACCAAAAACATTTTTACCCCTATCTATTGCAAAAGGGACAACTGAAGAAAGATTTGCAAAAGCTACGCAGTCTAATTTAAAGTTTTATAAGGACTTATCTTACGATTTTAAAGGTCGTGAAATGAAACTTGCAACTTTTAAACGTAATTTAAGAGAAGCTACAGGTGATAGGATACATATTCAGACAAATGCCAATGAAGATAATTTAGCTTCGTCTGTAACAACTTCATATTGGGGACGCACTAATAAAATTAGCGGATATACATTAAAAATACCTGTTCGCTTATGGACAGATAAAGTTCAACAACGAACATCGCCTATATTTTTAAACGAAACTCAAAACTTTTTCAGTTATATTTTTAACCCTAAAATTTTAACAAGAAAAATTGCAATGTCTAATAAAAAACATGATTTAGCGGGGGCTGAAAAATTCTTTAAATCAAATTTATCTGGCGCACAAAAACTGGATAAAGAAGCTTTGAATACTCTTTTGGTTGATAAGAATTATGCTGAAAGAATAAATATTTTGCAAACTTTAAGATACGATTTGATGTTAGAAAAAAGTACAAAATCCGCTCAATTTGCAATTGATAAACAAATTGAAAAAGTAGAACACGTGAAAATGCTAGGCAAAAATTATGATTTAAGCAAATTCAATTACGACGAAAAATTACAAGTATTGAATGACAAACTAGCTTCTGTTCTACAAAAAGCAAGAGAATTGATTCAAAATTCAAGACAGCCTAAACAATGCTAATATTCATGTTATAATCGTTTTATGAAAATCTTAGGTATTGATCCGGGAATTGGAATTGTTGGGTATTCGCTAATCGAGTTTGATGGCGAAAATTGTGTTTTACTTCATTCCGGCTCAATCCAAACTCAAAAAAATTCTAAAGAATCTGCAAGGTTGCTTGAAATTTGGGAAGACATGAACACTATTCTAAACAGATTCAAACCAGATTGTTCTGCTATTGAAAAACTTTTTTTCTTCCGAAACAGAACAACAGTAATGCCTGTTGCACACGCTAGAGGTGTAATTCTTACTGCACTTGAAAAGTACAAAATACCAATATACGAATATACTCCAATGGAAGTTAAACAAGTTCTAACAGGCTATGGGCGTGCAGATAAAAAAGAAGTCGAACAAATGGTAAAGTTCTCTCTTGGCGTTGATAATCTCCCAAAACTCGACGACACAGTAGACTCTATCGCAATTGCAATTTGCCATACACGTTCGCTTGTGCTAAAATAATGCCTATGAATATAAATTTTATTTTGCTTAAACAAATAGCAATTTTGAGTGCGTTTTTTGGAGCCGTACTTGGAGCTTTGACTTTAATTCCATATTTAGGAGTTATTTCGTTCGTGTTCCTAATCTGCTTTATTTCACCATTAGTAATATGGATATTGGTAAAATATAACTGCTTGTCACTATCTTCAATAAAAGATAGTGTTATCACCGGAGCAATATCAGGATTTATTGCCTATATGGGATTTTCAATAATTTACGTTCCAATATCGGTAATTTTAATGAAACTTTTCCATATTTCTGCAAACATCGGTGTTGGCTATATGCTAGGGAATGCAAGTTTCTTTTTATTGCTCATACTCTCTTTATTTATGGGAATTTTAGGAGCAACAGTAAACGCATTTACAGGCTTTTTAACATTTTATGTATTAGATTTTATTAATTCAATAGAGAAAAGGAAATAGATAAATGACTGAATTTCATTCAAAAATAAAAACAATCGAATGGGTAGATAATTATTCAAAGATGGTAGATCAAACAGTTTTGCCGTATGAGTTTAAATATGTAAATATTACCACTGGACAAGAAATGTTTGACGCAATCAAAACTATGATTGTTAGAGGTGCGCCGGCAATTGGAGTTGCTGGTGCGCACGGTGTTGTTCTTTATGCACAAGAACTTGCTCAAAAAGATTTGAGCCGTGAAGAATTTGTAAAACAACTTCTTGAAAAAGCAGCTTATATGGCAACGTCACGTCCAACTGCAGTAAATTTGATGTGGGCTTGCGAAAAGCAAAAAGAGGTTATCAAAAATTCAAAATCTGACATTGTAGGAATTGTCGAAGAATTAAAACAAAATGCAATCAAACTTGAAAATGAAGATATCGCAATTAACAAAAAAATAGGTGATTACGGTGCAGAAGTTGTTCCAAAAGGTGCAACTATTTTGACTCATTGCAATGCTGGAGGACTAGCAACAGTAGGTTACGGAACTGCATTGGGAGTTGTTCGTTCTGCATTTGCTAATGACCCAACTATTCAGGTTTTTGCAGACGAAACAAGACCACGCCAGCAAGGAGCAAGAATTACAACATTTGAACTTACAATGGACGGAATTCCTACAACATTAATTACAGATGGAATGTGCTCATATTTTATGAAAAAAGGTATGATTGATATGGTTGTTGTGGGGGCTGACAGAATTGCAGCAAACGGCGACACCGCAAATAAAATTGGAACTTACACAGTTGCAATCTCTGCAAAATACCATAATGTACCATTCTATATCGCAGCACCACTTTCAACAATTGACACAAGTATCAAAACAGGCGATGAAATAGTTATTGAAGAACGTTCGCACGAAGAAGTCACTCATATCAACGGGAAAATCATCTGCGCACCAGATGTAAAAGTAATCAACCCAGGATTTGACGTAACTCCACACGAATTAATTTCCGGAATCATTACGGAAAAAGGTATTTTAAGACCAGATTACAAAAAATCAATCGCAGATGCATTCGCAAAATAAAATCTAAATGCATGAATTGCAAAGAAATATAGTCTATTACAAATTAAAATGTTGGTTGAGCATACTTGCTCAACCCATTTTTTATGAATTACTGATACATTTTTGAGCGAATATCTTTAATTTCGGCAATTGTTTGCGGATACTTATCTGTTAAAAGCTCTCCAATTGATTTGTAGAGTTTTAGAATAGATTGCTCTATATTTTTGTGATTCATGTTAACCATATCACATGCCATTTCTTCATTGGAAAGCGCAAGACGTGTCATATCACGAAAACCGCTCGATGCCATTTCTAACGCCAAAGGGTTATCTTTTGCTGATAACATAAGCGCTTGAGCAATAACCATTGGCATGTGTGAAATCATTGCAGCTGCCCTGTCATGCTCCTCGGCTGTCGCAAATACAGGCTTTGCACCGACACGATCAATAACTTCAAGCAAAGGCTTAACCGCTTCGCTGCTTAGCTGCATAGCCGCATAGCTGCTTATAATCACCCATTTTGCACCTTTAAACAAACCTTTAAATGAATGTTCAAAACCTTTATGCTCCGTTCCTGCCATAGGATGCGACGGAATAAAATTATATGGTCGTGGCTTTTGGCATACAAACTGTTTAAGACTACAAACATCAGTTACAATTGTTTCGGGTTTCAAAACTGTTTCCAATTCATCAAGGACCTTGAGAGTTTTGTTCATCGCAGTACAAACAAATATAATATCACGGTCTTTCAACACGTCATAAGACTTAAAAATCCTATCACCATTCTGCGATTGCGAAACTGCAACAACGTCATAAACATCACTCAAATCCTTAAATAGCGAACCACCTATTAATCCTAAACCAATAATTCCAATTTTCATAAAAAAATTGTATCACAAAAATTAACATAAAAGCTTGACTGATAGTAGCTCTAATGTGATAAAATAATTCATTATACTAAAAGTAACAGATGGTAAAGATTGGTATCAAGAATGGGAAACACTTGCACAAGAATTGTACAGAGTCGATGTTGTAAGTAAATATTCCTACAGAAAATGCGACAACTGAGTGGCTTGAAAAAGTAAATGATGAAGATTACAATAAACTTAAATAATTAAGTTAAGAAGGGAAAAAATGGAAATAATAAATGTACCCACCCCAAGAGGACTTGTTCTAAAAGGTGCTATATGGGGCGATGCAGACACTATGAGCACCGTTGTAATTATGATGAGCGGTATTTGCAGTAATGTTTTTCAAAACGAACTTTTACCTTCTGCTGGAAAAGTCTTGAGCGAAAACGGAATTGCATTTATCGCAGGACAAACTATGGACGCTTTTTCCTACATAAGTTACTCAAACACAAAAACAGGCAAACAAACTACAACCGGCGTCGTAAATGATGATTTTAGCATTTCTTATGAAGATGTCGACTCGTACGTAAAATACGCCAAAAACTTAGGTTTCAAAAAAATTATTTTAGCCGGTCATTCACTAGGCTCAAACAGGGTAATTCATTACCTCGCAAACACATCTGACAACTATGTTGACAACTTTATTATAAGCGCTCCGGTTGATTTGAGGCACTTTTTCGACATTATTCCCGAAAAAGAAATGTACTTTGAAACAGCACAAAAGTTCATTGACGAAGGCAGAGGCAAGGACATTCTTCCTTTTGCGTTCATGGGATTTTCCCCAATGACAGCAAACACACTCTTGGCATTCTACAACGCAGAAAACCTCAAAAACTGTCCTGTAATCAGTGGTGATGGAGAAACTCGTTCACTATACCAAATTAAAGTTAATGGAGCATTTATCATAGGAGCTTGCGACAGCATGACAAATCGTAACGCAGAAGGTTTTATAAGAAAAATAAATTCTTATTGTCAAAATCCATACAAAAATAAAATTGTTGTAATTCCAAATGCTTCGCACATCTACTTTGCAAAACACGAACAACACTCACAAGCAGTTCTTGATTGTGTTAAGAGCTTTGACCACATTGGAATTGTGTAGTAAAATAAATTAAAAAGGAGAAGATATGGACTTGTTAGAACTTTTAAAGAAAAGATATTCTGTTAGGAAATTTGAAGATAGAAAAGTCGAAAAAGAAAAACTCGATTTAATATTGGAAGCCGGAAGAGTTGCACCTACTGCCTGCAATTTTCAACCGCAGAGAATTTTAGTTTTAAACAACACAGAAAGTCTTGAAAAATTGAAAAACTGTACTCCATATCATTTTCACGCACCACTTGCATTAATTATTTGCTACGACAAAACAACAAGCTGGAAACGCAAAGATGGATGTGATATGGGAGAAGTCGATGCATCAATTGTTACAACACACATGATGCTTGAAACCGAACATATCGGACTCGGCACAACTTGGGTTGCTTGCTTTGACAAAGAAGCCTTAATTAAAGAATTTTCAATCCCAGAAAACTTTGTACCAATTGCAATTCTACCTATAGGCTATCCAAAAACAGGAATTGAACCTAATCCTCTACACTATGAACGTAAAAATTTGTCAGAAACTGTATTTTATAATGAGTTTTAATATAACCAAATTATAGGCAAGTAGGTTGGGGATTCTGAATTACTCCATAAAAAAAAGCCATTCTTTTTTGAGTAAGAACGGCTACCAGACTTGGGGAGGAGGTATGAAAAACATTAAGTTTTTCATATCTAATA
>USOK01000032.1 GCA_900556295.1 uncultured bacterium
ATTCAAATTCATAGCCGGATTTGAATCAATTTTTTGTTCTCTATACAAATATTTGTAAAATGTTCTTAACGAAGCAATTTTTCTCGCAACCGTAGTTTTTTTATAATTAAACTTTTGTATAAAGTGTATATAATCCCTGATTTTGGAAAAATTTACCTCTTCGCAAGACTCATCATCCATCCATACAAGAAAACTTAAAATGTCTGAGCAGTATGCTTTTGCCGTATGCTGTGAAAAGTTTTTTTCTGCTATTATGTATGACTTAAAATCCTCTAAATCTTGTTTTGAATTTGAATTAATTCCCATAATTTGTTATCGCCTTTATATATACGTTTTCTACTACATTTATATTATTGCTTTTTTACAAATAGTATTATACAATACTTTTATAAGAATTAAAATAATTAAAATTATCCTGCAGGAGATAACATGAATTATAGAAAATTATTAACATCATCTATTGTCGTTATGGCTGCCCTATCTATGCAAGTTAATGCAAAAGAGTTACAGGCACAAGTTCAAAGAAACACAACAAGTGTTCCTAACATTTATACCCAACAAAATGTCAATACAGTAAAATCAATTTCTCAACCGTATCCTGAAATTGCAAAATTGATTGAATACAATCATTGCGATGAAGCAGATGCAAAATTAAAAGAAATGATTGAAGTTAAACCAAATGATATTAATTTACAAGCTTTGAGAGCGGTTTCAATGGCTAAACAACACAAACTTGAACCGGCTCAATTTGAATTAGATAAATTATTGAAAAAAGCTCCTAAAAACCCTATTTTGCACTATGCACAGGGTTATGTTTATATGCAACGCCAAACAGCTTCTGACGTTGATTATATTAAAACAACCAGAGGACTTATTAATTCTGCTATAAAAGAATTTGTTACAGCAGTAAATCTTGATTCAAAATACTATCAGGCATACAATGCAATGGGCGTTGCAACATTGAAATTGGGTAATAGAAATGATGCAATGGATTTGTTTAATACCGCATTGAAAATCAACCCAGGATTTGCAAATGCTCACGATAATGTTGGTGTTGTTCAAATGATGAACGGTGATCTTGACGCTGCAGAAAAAAGTTTTATGAGTGCTATGAAATACAACACTCACAACCCGACTGCATGGTATCACATGGCACAAGTTGAAACACGTAGAGCAAATTACTCAAAAGCTTTGACTTGGGTTAACCACTCATTGCACGTAAATCCAAATTCTTCTCCTGCATTGACTTTACAAGGTGAATTATATTTGAAACAAGGTAACCAAGCAGCCGCAATTAATTCGTTTAAAAAAGCTCAATTGGTTAAACCTGAAAACGCAAGACCTTATATGAACCTTGCAACAATTTATGAAAACCGTGCAGATGAAGAGTTTGCAATGGAACAGTTAAAAACAGCACTTGCTATTAATCCTAACAACTCTGAAAGCAAATTGAGAATTGCAAACATGGCTTTGCATATAAGAAAATATGACCAAGCACTTGATTATTACTCAAAACTTGTAGGCGATTCTACATATAATGATGATGCAATCGTAGGTTTGGCAAATACATATTATGAAATGGCAAAAGACCGTGGTGAAAATAACGGAATTACAACAAACAAAGAAGTTTATCTTGCTTATGACTACATAAACAAAGCAATAGAAAAATGTCCTGAGGATTTAGAACTTCACCTTGCAAAATTGAAACTTGCAAGGCTTATTCACCAAGATCCACTATCTCGTGACAGCTTGAACTACATTGTACAAGCTGCAGGAAACAACTTGATGGATAACGTAATCAAAGGTGAAGCTTATCTTGCTTTGGGTAGAGAAAAAGATGCTGTTTACACATTTGAAAATGCAGTTAACTTCTCAAACTCTGTTGACGATGATTTATATTTAGCTGAAATTCTTGTTCATAACAAACAATTTAGAACAGCTAGATTAGCATTGCAAAAAGCTTTGATGAAAGATCCTGATAACGTAATTGCGAAAAATGGTATTGAATACATCAATCTTTGCGAAACAAAATCAAACGAATTCTTTGATATTGCGCAACACGAATACCAAGAAAACAACTACGCATCAGCAATTGAATACTGTAACCGTGCAATCGACTTTTACCACAACAGCCCTCAAATTGCTAAGTTGAAGGCAATGTCTTATGAAAAAGAATTGAACTATCGTGGTGCAGTAAAATACTATCAGCAATACTTAGCTCTTAATCCTAACGCTTCTGATAGAGATGATGTAATGAAGCGTATTGAAAAAATGCGTCCAAAATCTAACTAGTTTAAGTTGAGATATAAGAACAATTTAATACGCCGAATAAATAACAAAACCCAGACTAAAATGAAAAAATTCGATATACGAAAAACATTTGATATATTTTTGAGAGAGCCCATCAGTGTATTAACTGAGGGGCTGTTTCAACTTGTAAACATTGAAAACAATATTTTTAATCAAAAACCTTACGTAAATGTAGATTTTGTAAATAGAAAAACTCAAATAACAGTTGTTAATAGTGAAAAAATGTATAATTTGTTCCAAAAAGTATTGTTTAAGCGAAAATTAAAAGAACAAAAAGAAAAAGCAGTTAAGCAATAAATGTATTAATGGCATTTTATGCTTTCTATTTAATCTTCCATTTTTCTTGTAGTCTGTTCAATCTACCTGTACTTTGGAGGTTATCTATAATGTAATTAACTTTTGTGGTTAATCTTTCAGAAGCGTCGTCTTTTCTAAATACTACGGCATAAGGTTCTTTGGAATAACGTTTTGGTAAAAGTTTTACGGATTTGTCGTTTGTTGAAAATCCCATTAAGACGGTATCATCGGCAACAATTCCGTCTGCTTTACCTGCTTTTAGTGCAGAATAAGCATCGTGGTATGTTTTGTAGCCGATTACGTTAACTTCCGGAACATTTGAACGCAAATTTTTCTCACTGGTTGAGCCAAATACGATAATGAGCTTTTTGCCCTCAAAATCCCTTAGTGAAGTGGCTTTACTGGAACTCCTAACCAGAATAGCTTGCCCTGCAATGAAATAAGGTGAAGAAAAGTTCAAAAACTGTTGTCGTTGTGCAGTTATAGACATAGTCGCAACAAGGCAGTCAACTTCACCGGAATTAAGTTTCATAATTCTATTTGAAGCCGTTACCGGAACAAGTTCCACCTTCTTGCCATCTCCAAGAATTCCTCTTGCGATAAGTCTTGCAAGATCAATGTCATAGCCGACAATGTTTCCATTTTTGTCTTTAAAGCCAAATGGTGGTGCATCGCTACGAACACCAACAATTAATCTGTCTCTTTGAGTAATTGTTGCCAAATCATCGCTTACTGCGGTTTTCTTTCCGCATCCGCAACAAGTTAAACATAAAACTAATAACGCCAAAATAATCTTTTTCATAATAATTTACTCTACTATAAAATTTTTAATCATGCAAAAAACAACCAATTTCCAATTACTTTGCTTCTTTTAAAATAACAATAGTTTCTTCAATCTCGGTTTTTAAGTATTCAAGTTGTTGATTGATTGTGTTTTCGTTGTATAGGTACCCTGCGCCTGTATATGCAAGATAAGGTTTGTATTGTTCAGCTTCTTGTCTCAAAGTCGCAACAGCTTTGGAATGGTTGCTTAGTTCTTGTAATTTTTTGAACGAAACAAAATTTATTTCCGGTTTACCCTCATATTCGTTTTGCATATATTCGACAGTTTGAGTAAAGAAAAATACTTTTGCATTGAATTTTTGGACATCGAGTTTTTTTTCAATGCATAGCAAAAGATTCTCGAGTTGTGGAATAACATCGGCATTAAGTTCATTCACATAAGGAGAGCGTTTATCCTCTTTGAGAATAATGTTTACAAAAGCGGGATTATCTCTTGGAACAGGTTTGATTTCTTGTGAAGAGTTAAAATTTTTAGATTCTTCAAACATCGGCTTTGTTTTTTGAGGCTCGGAAGTTTTGAAGTTTTTAGAAATATCAGGAAGCTTTCCGACATAACCTTTTCCGTCAGCTTGAACTTCAACATTAGAGGTATCAACTTTTGGTTGTTCTTTCTTTTTCCAACCCCAAGCATAACAGCTCGATGTACTTAGTATTAGCGCAATTGATAAAACTAAAAATTTCCTCATACCATGATTATAATAATCCAGCGACAAAAGTCATCATTTGTTTAATGGAATAAATATTTATCCAATCCTACAACAATTCTTCAATTGCCAAAACTACATCATTTACGGTTCTGATTTGTTTAAAGTTTTCTGGAGAAATTTTCTTTTCGGTAAACTCTTGTAATTTTACCGCTAAGTCTACTGCGTCAATGCTGTCTAGTTCTAAATCCTCAAAAAGGTTTGCATCAAGCGTTAATTTTTCCGGTGCAATTTCAAAATCGTCTGTCAAAATTGTTTTTAGTTTTTCAAAGATTTCTTCTTGTGAATATTTTTTACTCATCTGCATTAATCCTTATTGAATATTTTTTCTTACAAAATCAGCTATTGTCTTAACAGAATAAAAATGTTTTTTATTTTCTTCTTTATTATCGTCCAAATCGATGTGATATTTCTTTTTCAAAGCCATACCAAGTTCAAGGGCATCAATGCTGTCCAAACCTAAGCCACTTTCAAACAAAGCTTCTTCATCATTAATATCATCAATCGTAATATCTTCTAACTCTAAAGAGTCAATTATTAGAGTTTTAATTTCGTTTTCTAAGCTCATCTTAATCTACCTGTTAATATTTATAACCTAACTAATGAGTAAAGTCAAACTTGATTTTTTCAGAAATAACTTTCCGTAGTTTAATCTCAGATTTTTCATTAAAATCTGCTAGTTTTATCGGTTCTAACTGTGTAACAGTGTACGTTATAACTCTATCAGATGCGTCATAAATAGGTTTCCCTTTTTGTAAAAACGGGTAGTCGCAATTTATTTTTACTGGCAAAATATCTGCACCGGATGCAATTTGAATTGTTGCAGAACCTTTATGAATTTTTAGCTCTTCACCTTTTACAGTGCGAGTTCCGGTTGGGAAAATTATAATGTTGTACCCATCATTCAAAGCTTCTGTACAAATCTGTTTGAATTCGTCTAGCTCAATATTGTTCGGAATATAGACATTTTTGATTATGTTTTTAAAAAAAATATTGTTCAAAAGCTCTTTTTTTGCAATGCACAAAGAATTGTCGTAAATTCCAATGAGTATTAAAATATCTATAAATGTCGGATGAGTTGCAACGATAATTTTACCTCTCACGGATTTTACGCCTATTTTTTCAACTTTTATCAATCCTAAAACTACAAAAAATTGCGTATATATATGCCAAAGCTTATGGATGATATGCGAAAATTTTTCTCTTTTTGGTTCTCCACGCCAAAATATTCCCCCGATTGGCAAAAACAAAAAACTCAATAGCAACGAGCCAATACCAAAGATTGCAAATACCATACATACAAGGAAGCCACGGATAAGTCTAATCATTTATACGCTCCATAATATATAATGGACAAACAAATTTCCTACCTTGGATAAAATCAATAAAATTGTTCGACGGAAGATTTTCTGAATTCTCTCTGATAGCTACCTTTTCTCCATCTTCATAATCAATTAAAATTGCAATACTTTCGTATCTATCAACAGATTCTGCATAGCAAAAAAGAGTTTTTTCTCTATTCATAACTGCATCTAAAAGTCCGGCAGAAAAAGACTCTTCCCCACCTGTAACAGAGTTATACGATGAATGAATGTTTTTCAGGAGCGAAAAAAGTCCGATTGTGGAATTATGCACGGAAAAACTAAAACCAGCCGGCGAAATTTCGTTATCTTCGTGTTCTTGCTTAATCAATTTTACAACTCGTTCTAATTCTCCATAACGAGATGCGTAAACGAGTTTTATGTCGCCAGAATTTTCTCCGTAACAATCAAACAAAGTACTCATAGCAATTTTGCCTATAGGTGAAAGTTTACGACGCATCATCATTGGAATAGCAGACAAATCTACGTTTTCACCTGTAGAATGAGAGATTTTTTTGATACGAAATTCCAACTTGTTCATGATAACATATTAACATGAACGAGATTTTTATTACAGATGCAAGCGCAGTTTTCGCAGAAAAATTAACTCTTGACGATACGATTATAAAAGGAGATAAGTTCTATTTTGGCAAACTGGAACAGGATTTTGAATCTATTGATAATGACCGTTACGACTTGCGTTGTAATAGAGTTTTAAAATACCTCATTGATAAATTAGATTTGTCGAGCTTTAGAAAAGATGAAATCGGAATTGTAATAGGCACAACAAATTCGGGGGTTGAAGAGTTTGAAACGACTGAAAACAAACATCACGCAGAACTCGGCAATCCTGCAGAATTTTTGAAATGGTATTTGGGCACAACGAATTACGCAACTTGTGTTTCAACAGCCTGCACATCAGGAGCAAAGGCATTTTCTACAGCTCGAAAACTTTTAGAAAACCGGGTTTGCAAAGCTGTAATCGTTGGTGGAGTGGACACACTTGCCTCAATGCCGTCTTATGGATTTCACGCACTTGAGGTTCTTTCACACGAAAGAACAAATCCGTTTTCCAAAAACCGTGACGGAATAAGCTTAGGCGAAGGCGGAGCATTGTTTGTGGTTGTGAAAGCAGCTGAGCAGCTAGGAAGCGAAGCAGCTAAGCGTGATTTAGATGCCAAGATGCCAAGAGGCAAAGAGGTAAAGTCCGTATCGGAAATAAAAGACGATAAGACGATAAGACGTAAAGACGATAAGTACAAAACAGAAGCTATTAGTCGTCATTGCGAAATTACGGACGAGTATTCAACTCGGGGAGCGAGTAACGAAATTCATATCTGCGACAGCAATATGAATGACAGTTACGAGCGAGAAGTAATTTCAAGATGCGAGGCTCTCCCGAGCCGAAAGAATCCAGCTGACACTAATCTAATACAGTCGCAAGGAATAAAAATTAATTCAACCGAAACAGACCAAGCCTCTATGCATCTTGGCATCTTTGCATCTAATCACCAAAATGATGGTATAATCCACAAAGTTGCCATACTCGGTATCGGCGAAACTTCTGATGCCTATCATTCAGCAACTCCGGATCCTGATGGTGTTCAGGCTGTAAAAGCTATTCAAGATGCTCTTGATGATGCTAATTTGAAGCCGGAAGATATAGACTACATAAATCTTCACGGAACTGGTACGATTTCCAACGACTTAATGGAAGCAAATGCGATTTATAAAGTCTTTGGTGATAAAGTTCCGGCAAGCTCTACAAAACCGTTGACAGGCCACTGTCTTGGTGCAGCCGCAAGTATTGAAGCATTTATTTGTTACCAGATTTTGAAAGGTGAAAGAAATTTGCCTATCCACAAATTTGACGGTGAATATGATGAAACTTTGCCAAAAATCAATCTTGTTACAGAAAACACTCCGCAAAAAGAAGTCAAAGTCTGTATGAGCACATCATTTGGCTTTGGCGGAACAAATGCAGTGGTGGTTTTGGCGGCTAGGCAGCTAGGAAGCGAAGCAGCTAAGCGTGATTTAGATGCAAAGATGCCAAGAGGCAAAGATGTAAAGTCCGTATCGGAAATAAAAGACGATAAGACGATAAGACGTAAAGACGATAAGTACAAAACAGAAGCTATTAGTCGTCATTGCGAAATTACGGACGAGTATTCAACTCGGGGAGCGAGTAACGAAATTCATATCTGCGACAGCAATATGAATGACAGTTACGAGCGAGAAGTAATTTCAAGATGCGAGGCTCTCCCGAGCCGAAAGAATCCAGCTGACACTAATCTAATACAGTCGCAAGGAATAAAAATTAATTCAACCGAAACAGACCAAGCATCTTCGCATCTTGGCATCTTAGCATCTCGTCACCAAAATGATGTCGGCATAGCAATGCCGACCTACAAAACTACATCTAATTCAAACCTAGCTGCCCAGCCGCCTAGCTGCTTAGCTGCCTCTTGCCTTCCTCATTCAGCCCCTATGGTGCTAATCGATAAGGTTCTAAATGTCGATATGGAAAACCAAATTGTTAAAACATCTGTCAAAATTCACGATAACAAAATGTTTTTTGACAAAGAAATCAATGGGATTTCTCCTCTTGTCGGAATTGAATTTATGGCGCAAACTATTGGATGTTATGCATACTTTAAGGCAGGAAAAACTATTCCAAAAATCGGCTTTCTCCTTGGAACAAGACAATATGAAAATAAGCTTGAAAAATTTGAAAACGGCAAAACATACATTTTGACAGCCCGAGAAATATATGGCGATAATGAACTTGTTTCATTCGAGTGTTTAATTTATAATGAAGGAGAGGACGAAAACTCGGAAAACTACATTGCAAAGGCGACAATTAATGCTTTTCAGCCAAAAGATGCTGAAAAATACATAAAGGAATTAGGATAGTGAGTGAAAGAAAAAAAGTTTTAGTAACAGGTTCAAGTCGAGGAATAGGCAAGGAAATCGCACTTAGCCTTGCAAAAAGTGGATTTAATATTGACGTACACTATGCACATAATCAGGAAAAAGCACAAGAAGTTGCAGACGAAATCAAAAAACTTGGTGTGAATGCCGAGATTTTGAAATTCGACATCAAAAACAGAGAAGAATGTGCAAAAGCGCTTTCTGATAAACTTTATTATGGTGTCGTTTTGAATGCCGGAATTGCAAGGGACAATGTTTTTCCGCTACTTGAAGGAGATGAGTGGGACGATGTTATTCAAACGAATTTGACAGGATTTTACAATGTTTTAAAACCACTTGTAATGCCGATGATTTCCAACGGAATTAAGGGGCGAATTATTACTATGTCTTCTGTTTCTGCCCTTTCAGGAAATCGTGGTCAAATCAACTATTCTGCCTCAAAAGCAGGAATTATCGGTGCTACTCGATCACTTGCACTTGAACTTGCAAAACGCGGGATTACCGTAAACTGTATTGCTCCGGGGGTTATTGAAACCGATATGATTAAAGATGTTCCGATTGATGAAGTTAAAAAACTTATCCCGATGAAGCGACTTGGGCAGGCAAAAGAGGTTGCAAGTTTGGCAAATTATCTTATGAGCGAGGGTGCTGCATATATCACAGGACAAGTGATTTCGGTAAATGGAGGGCTTTATTTATGAGGCGAGTAGTTGTTACGGGTATGGCACTTGCCAGTCCTTTGGGGTGCGATATAGAAACAGCTTTCTCAGGTTTACAAAAACTCGAAAACTGCGTGGAGTATGATTCAAATTTAGACCAGTATAAAAGGCTGAATACAAGACTGTCTGCTCACGTAAGAGGTTTTGAAATTCCTTCGACTTATAACAGGAAAGTTTTACGCACAATGGGACCTGTTTCAGTTATGGCTGTCAGAACGGCTGAACTAGCACTTGAAGATGCAGGACTTTTTGGTGATGAAATTATAACAAATGGTGAAACAGGTGTTAGCTATGGCTCATCGGCAGGTTCGCTCGATGCAATTATTGATTTTTATGGAATGCAGGTAGATAAAGAGGTTAAAGGGTTGAACTCCGGCTCTTATGTAAAAATGATGCCTCAAACTACAGCTGTAAATATTTCATTGTATTTTAAAACAATCGGTAGGCTAATTCCGGCATCAACAGCTTGTACATCTGGTGCAATGGGAATTGGTTATGCTTATGAAGCAATCAAAAACGGCTATGAGACGGTTATGATTGCAGGTGGTGGTGACGAGATGCACCCGACAGAGATTGCAATTTTTGATACGCTTTATGCAACAAGCCAAAAAAACGATACTCCAAAGCTTTCTCCATCTCCGTTTGATAAAAATCGTGACGGACTTGTACTTGGAGAAGGTGCAGGAACATTGATTTTGGAAGAATACGAGCATGCAAAAGCTCGTGGGGCTAAGATTTATGCGGAAATTGTGGGTTTTGGGACAAGCACTGACGGTACACATATTACAAATCCGAACAGAAAAACAATGGGAAGAGCGCTTGATTTGGCGTTAAGTTGTGCTGAACTTTCGCCTGATAAAATAGGCTATGTTAATGCTCACGGCACAGCAACAATTCAGGGGGATATTGCGGAAACCGTTGCGACAGAAGAGGTTTTCAAATGCAAAGTCCCAATAAGTTCTACAAAAAGCTATACCGGACATACTCTCGGAGCTTGTGGAGCGATTGAAGCGATTTTGAGTATCGAAATGATGAATAGAGGTTGGTTTCACCCGACATTAAATCTGACAGAAGTTGATGCGGAATGCGGGAAACTCGACTATATTCAAGGGGAAGGTAGAGAAATAAAGACAGACTATGTAATGTCAAATAACTTCGCATTTGGTGGAATTAATACATCGTTGATTTTCAAAAAATTTGTTTAATATTAAAACAGCCTTCCTGATGGAAGGCTGTTGTTTAAAACGTTGTACGCATATATTAATATCTGATAGGTACGTTGTCGTGACAGCTTTGTTTGTATCTGTTTGTTGCGACAGCTGAACCAAAGAATGCTGTGTAATGAGTTCTTGGTGTGCCTGTAGATTTTTTGCTGATTACTTTACCATCACAGTTTAATGTGATTTCAGCATCTTTCAAATATTTTAATTCTGGATGTTTTTTCATAATTTCTGCATTTTCCAATAGGTCTGAATAATCAGTGTACAATCTCATTGTTGAAGGCATTGTATTTAATTTGAAGTTTGTAATGCCGTGTTTAAGTTTTTCTGCGTGAATTAACGCTCTCAGAACATTCCCTTGAGGTTTTTTATTGTTAACTTGTACCTTTCCAAGGATAACTGTAGACCAATCTTGACCTTTTCTAACTTTATGATCGCAATAAGGCATTTCCCATTTTTCTTCTGGACAATCTTCTTGTGGAACCTCAATTACTTGAGCTGGGGTAAACGGTCTATCTTTCGTTGCTTTAGGCGGAATTAAATCAATATTTGTTTTTTTGTCTTGAGGTTTGCCAGGAGCATAAACTCTGTCCTCAATTTCCCCGCCATCAGATAAGAAGCCTGCGCCTGCTGTGCCAACTGCTAGACCTGTTCCTAGACCAACTGCGCCTCCATTTACAACTGCAGAAGCTGATGCTGCGGCAGGCGC
>USOK01000033.1 GCA_900556295.1 uncultured bacterium
TGCAAATTTTAATCCGATACAAAAACAGTCGCAAACAGACCAATTATCTATTTTAGGGACAAAATCTTTTACCAATTCTAGAATTTTTTCCGGCTCATCTTTAATAAGTCCAATAACCATTGCTTGAAGCATGGTTTCTTCCATGTATTCGAAATCTGTCTGCTTGAGAAATCCCTGCCAGTTTCCTTTTGCATAAATTTCTTTAGCTATTTTTCTCAAGACAGGAAGTCGCACTCCCAAAACATTGTCTATATTCGGAATTAATGATTGCGAAAAATTTTTATAATCTTTTTCTGCTTCTGATAAAATCCTGTTTTTAACATTCATAATTTACACTTTTTTTAGCAAAACCACTGCTTGAGCTTCAATCGCAAGTTCTTGACCTACTGCGTCCATTTTTTCATTAGTTTTTGCCTTAATTGAAAGTCTATCATGCTCAATTTCCAAGATTTCGCAAAGCACATCTTTCATTTTTGGAATATACGGCATCATTTTAGGCTGTTGCGCAATAATATTACTGTCTATATTTTCTATCATATAGTTTTTTTCTTTGACAAGCTTATAAACATCTCGCAAAAGTATTGTACTGTCAGCATCTTTATACAATTCACTTGTATCAGGGAAAAGCGTCCCAATATCCGAAAGAGCTAACGCCCCAAGCATTGCATCAATAATAGCATGGATTAAAACATCTGCATCAGAATGTCCCAAAAGTCCTTTTTCATGGGTAATTTTTACCCCGCCTATTATCAAATCTCTTCCGGTCGTAAGTTTATGAATATCGTACCCTAAACCAATTCTATACATTATTTCTCCTCTATCGGTTTTACAAGCAGAACTTTTCAATCGCTTTTACAAAACCATCATTTTCAACTGTATCAGTTATAAATGTTGCGCATTCTTTAAGCTCTGGGGTTGCATTGCCCATTGCGACTTTAACACCACCAGCTTTCAAAAGTTCAATATCGTTATTTTGATCCCCAATTGTCAAAATTTCATCTTGTGACAAATTCCAATGTTTTGCCAAAAATTCAACGCCCAATGATTTTTTAGCCATAGAGCTCCCAATTTCACAGAAAAATGGAGTTGATTTTACAATATAAAGTTCAGGGAATTTGTCCTGTAACTCGCTAACCCAGCCGGTTACACGTTCTGCATTTCCATAATCAATAGCCAAAATCTTGTTCACATTTTCAATTTTCAACGACTCAAACGGACAAACCGTATATGGCACAAACTTGCCATCAGTATATCTTTTCACGCAATCGTCGTCTTTTTCAACATATAACTTGTCGTCAATATATAAATTCAAATGAACATCATTTTTGTGTGCCCAGTCAATAATCTCTTTTGCACAACCACTATCAAGATTTTCTTGATAAAGCGTTTTCCCGTCACTATCTTTAATCAAACCGCCTTGATATGAAACAACAGGCGAGTTTAGCCCTAACTCATCTCTCAAATGTTTTGTGGCACAATGCATTCTGCCGGTTACAAGAACAACTTTAACCCCGTTTTCCTGCAGTTTTTTAACACAATTTTTTACCCCGTCAGAAACCTTCGTATCCCATTTCACAATCGTTCCATCAATGTCTGTAGCAACAAGTTTAATTTTACCTGTCATAATTTATCCTTTAATCTGTGATTTCATCAACGCACAAAGCGTTTTAGCATCAATTATTCTGCCATCATTAATCATTTTAACAACTTCGTCAGACTCAATTTCCAACGGTTCCAAAATTTCACCTTCATCAGGGTGACAATGTGTAAATTCTAGATTTTCAGCCTTGTAAAGATACAATTTTTCATCACTGTAACCGGGAGAAGTATAGACAAAACCTAAGTCAGTCCAATCGTTTGCACAATAACCTGTTTCTTCTTCAAGTTCACGCTTTGCTGCTTCAAACGGATCTTCATTCGGTTCAAGCTTGCCTGCCGGAAGCTCGTACAAAATCTCCTTCATAGGATAGCGAAATTGCTTCACAAGAAGAATTTTACTTCCTTTATAAGCTAAAACAACCACACCGCCTGAGTGCTTAACCACTTCTCTAAAAGAAGTTTGTCCGGTTGGCAATTCCACACTGTCTTTGTACAATTTAACGACTCTTCCGTCGAATATTAATTTTGAGTCTAATGTTTTTTCTGCAAATTCCATAATTTGATTATAACACAAAAACATTATGCCACTTTTAAAGTATAACCAAGTTCCTTCAAAAGCTTTAACACAGTATCAAACTGAGGAGTCACATCTCCATTAAATATTGCATATAAATTACTTCTCGAAATACCCGTTTTTCTAGAAATATTTGATATATTATCCTTAACTCTCACAACATATTCTAAAGCTCTAACAAAGGCATTCAAGTCACCATCTTGAAGATATTCATCTAAATTTAAAGACAACCATTCTTTTATGTCTTCTTCTGTTTTTAGTTCACTTTCAATTATTTTCGACAAGTCAAAATCTTTTGTATTTTTCATTGTTTTGTTCCCTCACATTTGGGTTATGTTGTACTACATTTAGTACACTTTGTCAATTACAAAACTTACAACGCCCTGATAATTGCTTTTATATTTATGTCAGTTACCTTCAAAAGCGCTACGGTACGAGCAGTTTCATCAAAATTACCGAGAGATTTCAGAACTTCTGCCGTTTTCAAAATTAGTGTTTGGTTATTTGATTTCAAAAGTTCTCGAATTTCAAGTTCATCTGTAGCAAAGTCAAGCGCCGTATAGACAAACGGACTATCTTCTTTCAACTCATCATTAACATATTTTTCCAAATCTTTTTTCTTTGCACTGTTCAAAAGTTTTTTGATGTCAAAAATCTCATTTTTAGTATTTTTGTCCTCATCAAAAAGGTATTCATCATTTTCTGTCAAAGTTTCAAATTTTCCCTTTGCATTAAGAAGTGTTATTGCCATTTTACTGTCTTCATGATTATTGATAAGATCTTCAAACACCTCAAATAGCTCAAAATCAAACACAACCGAAAGTGGCAAAATTTCGCCGAGCGCATTTGTAATATAAATAATCGCTAACAAAGCATTTTCATAATCACTTTTAATAAGTTCGTAAAGTGGTACTAGATACGGAATTTCGCCTGCAATATTTTCCGCCATTGTCGAATTTTTCATCGCCTCAAAAAGCTTAGGAACAGCTTTTTTATCGCCATAAGCAGTCAAAAATTTTACAGCAGACAACTTTTCAAAATCATCAGAATTTTGAAGTTTTTCAATCGCTTCGTCAAAACTTTTTTCGTCATGCCACACCCCAAGCGTCATTGCACAATTCTGCGCCAAAAACTCGTTATCAGAATAAGAATTTAACCTCAAAAACTCATACGCAAGCGGGTCTTGAATTTTAGCAAAATATTTTGCGGCATAAGCTTTTTCATTATCACAACCGTTTTCAAACTTATCCAACATCAAATCTGTCAAGTCCTCATCAGCGTATTTCACAAGCGAACCAACTATTGCATCTTCATAAGACTGAGAATAATATTTCAGAAATTCAATCAAGTTTTGGTAATTATTCTGATTAACCGCATTTTCAATTCTTTGTGCGACATTGTTTTTGACAAAATCGAAAAGAAAATCGTCGTTATCGACAAGCTCTTTGAATAATTCGACATCACAATCATCTACGAGGTGTTTTGCAACAGCTTCATAGTCGTTTTTATTTTTACTGGTAAGTTTTTTAAGGTTGTCAGTCATACTTATGCACAAAATCAAAAGATCATTACTGTAATGGTCTTTTCACTTCTCACCTTTCACTTTTCACTTTATTAATCCAAATAGAACACTGTAATAACTTTATGCCCTTCTTCTGCGTATTGAACAGCGTTGTGCAAAGTTTTACTTGTGTGTGACAAGAAACAGATTAATTGATTACAATCGTCAATAATTTCTCTATTGCAAACTCTTGAAGCATCTGCCAAAGTCATCATAGCTCTGTCGGGGTGTTCAATAATATTTGGAACACCGATAAGTTGGTTTTGAACATCTGACGGCTGTTGACCAATTGTCTGAGGTAAAATAACTCTCAATTTATCAGGGTTAGCCTTCATTGCGCCACGAATTGCAGCTGCGTTAGTACCTGAAGAACCACCTGATGTAATAATTGTATTGCCTTGCATAACAAGAGCTGTTGCCAATGTTTCAATCATCTGCTGGTGAGTAATAGGAAGATTACGACTTCCGATAATTGCTATACGCTTAGCGGACTGCTGAATAGTTGCTAATTCCATAGCAAGTTCATCAACTGTATCCGGTGAACCTGATGAAACAGTATCCATATCTTCATCAATCGGAACAACGATTGAGCTTTGTTTTTCTTTGTTTTCGTTTTCTGATCCCATAAATACTTTTGTCATATCAGTTTCTGTCATTTTTCCTACTTTCTGATTGCAATCTATACATTTTTAGTTTATGCTGATTATATCACAAAAATTTGATTTTGGGAATAGGGATATGGGAAATATATTAGATAATCTTAACAAAGAACAAAGAGAAGCCGTAGAAACAGTTAGGGGGTCTTTGCTTGTCCTTGCAGGCGCAGGCAGCGGGAAGACGAAATTATTAACATCAAGGATTGCTTACCTAATACAAAATGGGGTTAAACCTCGAAACATTTTAGCCGTAACATTTACCAACAAAGCCGCAAAAGAGATGAAAGAACGTCTAGGCAATATTTTGGGCGAAAATGTCGTAAAATATATGTGGGTCGGCACATTCCACGGTATTTGTGGAAGAATTTTGAGAGAAAATATTGAAAATTACAGCTTTCAATCAGGCAAAAAACTTGATAAAAACTTTTCTATTTACGACGAAACAGATTCTAACGCCGTAATTAAACAGGCTATCAAAAAACTTAATCTTGATGACAAAGTTTATGCACCAAAACTTGTGAAAACAGTTATTTCTAACGCTAAAAACAAGATGCAAGATGCATATACATTCGCGACTTTTGCAAGAGATTTCAAGTCACAAAAAATCGCAGCGATTTATGAAGAATACGAAAATTCGCTAAACAACAACAACGCAATAGATTTTGACGACATGTTGATGTTGACCGTAAAGCTTCTCGAGCAGTGCAAAGAAGTTCGCCAACAATACTATGACAGATTTCAACACATTTTGGTCGACGAGTTTCAGGATACCAACATGGCTCAATACAAACTTATCAATATGCTTTACACAAACCTTGAACCTGAAATCCCTGATGAACGTTCACTTTGCGTTGTAGGCGATGTCGATCAGTCAATTTACAGTTGGCGTGGCGCTGATTACACGATTATTTTGAACTTCCAAAAAGATTTCAAAAAAACAAAATTAATCAAACTTGAACAAAATTACCGTTCAACTGCAAACATCTTGAACGTCGCAAACGCAATCATTGAAAACAATACAGAGCGTGTTGATAAAGTTCTTTATTCCCAAAAAGGTGACGGCGAGCTGATTGACTATTTTGAAGCACAAGATGAGGCGGACGAGGCAAACTTTATTGCAAGCAGAATTAAGCAAGATTCAGGCGGAGATTACAACCGCTACGCAATTCTTTACCGTACAAATTCGCAATCTCGTGCGCTTGAAGAAGCTTGCATGGGTGCAGGAATTCCGTACAAAATTTACGGCGGGCTAAAATTCTACGACCGAAAAGAAGTAAAAGACATTATTGCGTACTTGAAATTAATCTACAACACTGATGATTCACAAAGTTTCAGAAGGATTGTAAACGTTCCAAAACGTGCAATCGGTGATACGACGGTTAAGAATTTGGCAGAATTCGCTGATAAAGAAGATATCAGCCTTTTTGCAGCATGTCAAAGAATTGAGGACGCAGTTGAAATTCCGCCAAGAACTCGTTCAAAATTGAAAGATTTTTCAGAGTTGATTTTGAAGTTTGTAAATGCGAAAGACTCTTATTCTTTGCAAGATTTCGTAACTCTTGTTATCGAAAAAACAGGGTATTTGGCAGAATTACAATCACAAAACACACCTGAAAGTGAAGCTGATATTGAAAACTTGCAGGAATTAGTAAATGTTGCGGGCGAATTTGTTCCGGAAGAAAGCGACAATGCTTTGGGTGAGTTTTTGCAACAAGTTGCTCTCGTGTCAGATTTGGACGGAATGGAAGACATCTCCAACAACGTAACTTTGATGACTTTACACTCTGCAAAAG
This sequence comes from uncultured bacterium, assembly GCA_900556295.1. Classification (GTDB taxonomy): domain Bacteria; phylum Cyanobacteriota; class Vampirovibrionia; order Gastranaerophilales; family Gastranaerophilaceae; genus Stercorousia. The sequence continues at coordinate 6,184 of USOK01000033.1, forward strand.
GTTTGGAATTTCCGATTGTATTCCTTGCCGGCTGTGATGAAGGTGTATTTCCGCACCAAAGAACATTCAATATTCCATCAGAAATGGAAGAAGAACGCCGCTTGATGTACGTTGGGGTTACTCGTGCAGAAGAAAAACTTTACCTGACATCTGCAAAACGCCGTCAAATGTGGGGCGAATACAAGTATTACAACCCATCAAGATTTATTGATGAAATTCCACCACAATTGTTGAACAAAATCGGATTTGAAGGCTCTACAAGCGGAACTTCAACATTCCAAAATGCCGTTTCAAAAGCAAGAACAGGTAAATCAAATTACTCATATTCTGCTGCCCAATCAGATAGTTTTGGCTATATAAAACCTTCATCAGGTTTTGGGAAAGGCTTTGTTGCCCCGACAAGAGGACTTGCAACAGGCAAATCTCAAAGTGATAGACAAAGACAAAATTCCGCATACTCTCAACAACCACACAGAACACCATCTCGCACGATTTTGGTAAAATCACAGGCGAATAAACAACGTGATGAAGAAAAGGTTAGAGAATTTTTCAAAGACAACGCAATTAAGCGTATGCTTGAAGAGAAAAAACAAAAAGAGCGTATGCAACAAGCTAAAGAAGCCGAACGCCAACGTAAAATGGAAACAACTACTCCGATTGAATATGTATTTAATGTTGGGGAAAGAGTTTTCCATGACAAACTCGGTATCGGACATATCCAAGATGTAACCCAAATCGGTGACAGTATGATGTACACAATTGATTTTGGGAAACAAGGTGTAAAAGCTATGGATGCATCTTATGCAAAACTGAAAAAATTCTAAAATTGTATCATTCTTTATACTACATTGGTTTATTCTATTGCTCAACCTGACCATAGAGTTTACGAGCGAAACACAAAGAAGGTAAAAATGAATATTAATACAGAAAAAAAATTAGTAGCCGGATTATCTATAACCTCAAACGCAATCATAATTATTTTAAAACTTATTGCGGGTTCAATTTCTGGGAGTATAAGTATTATTTCAGAAGCTATCCACTCAATGAGTGACTTTTTGGCATCTGTTTTAACATTTTTTGCGGTCATGAAATCATCTGAACCGGCTGACAAAACTCATCCGTTTGGGCACGGTAAATATGAGGATATGTCAGGATTTATCGAAGGTGGTTTGATTATTTTTGCGGGAATGTTCATTATTTGGGAAGCCTGCAAAAAATTATTTTTTCACCAAACAATTGAAGTTGACACATCTCTAGGCATCGCTGTAATGCTTTTTGCAGTCGTGGCAAATATAATTGTAAGCACTTATTTATTTAAGGTTGCGAAAAAATCAGACTCCGTATCCCTACACGCAGACGGCGAACACTTGAGAACTGATGTATATTCTTCATTGGGTGTGCTTCTGGGATTAGTTTTGATTAAACTGACAGGGGTTGCTATTTTAGATCCGATTATTGCAATTTTAGTTGCAATTTTTGTTCTAAAAGCCGGATTTGAAATATCAAAAGAAACATTAAATAACCTTCTTGATGGAACCTTACCAATTGAAGACATTGAAACAATAAAAGAAATAATTAAAACATATAACAATAGTTGCCTACGAGGTTTTAAAAACTTGAAAGCTCGTCGCTCAGGCCCTTTAAAGGATATTGAAATTACAATGCTTTTCCCTAAAGATATGACGATTTCTGAATGCCACAAAATTTGTGACGAAATAGAGAGCCTTCTAAAACAACGCCTCGGCAATTGCGATATTCTAATTCATGCCGAACCTGATGGATGCAAAGATAAATAAGTTTGTATCAGCGGAATACATCGCAGTTGTTACGGTAGATCTGGATACCTATCCCGCCAATATTAAACAGTAAAATTATAATAAAAAATCAACATTGATAGATTCTGAATAAGATGAAAATCTGTTCTGAACGCTAGATTTTCTGTCTTTTCAGAAGGGCAGTAATCTTTTCTAAGCCAAAAGCATAAAATTACAAATTGTTACGATACTATTTTCAAACATCTTTGTTTAAAGTATGCTTGGCATGTGTATTAAAACACATTATTAACAAAGGAAGGTAAATATGCCAAAATTCAACTTAATGTCATATATTATGCCGCCGGAAGACAAAATGTTCTTCACATATTTTCAAGATAGTGCGGAAATTTGCCAAAAAACAGCAAGACTTTATGACAAAATTATGCATGACAAATTAACTGACGAGTACAAAGAAAAAGCTCTTAAATATAAAAAGAAAGGGAAACTTTCATACAAAGCTGTTTTGAAACAGTTAAACAAAAGTTTTATCACGCCGATTGAGCGAGAAGATATTCAAACAATCGCCGTACAATTAAATAAAATTACTAAAAAAATCGTAAAAGCCTGCTTGAATTTGGAAGTGTACAGATTAAATGACTACACTGACGAAATGAAAGAACAGGCTTTCACTTTGGTTCAAGCAACCGACAAACTTGCAGAAATCGTAAAATTATTCAAGAAAGTTTCTGATGTGGAAAAAATCACAAAATTAAATATCGAAATGAAAGAAATAGAAGCTCACGGGGATGAAATTCATCGTCGTGCAATGGGAAATCTTTTCTCAGGCAGATATGAAGCTCTTGAAGTTATTAAACTTAGAGATATGTATAAAGAAATCGAAAATGCTTTTGATGCTTGTTTCTACGTTACAGACACTATTTTGAACGTAGTTTTGAAACAGTCATAGAAATGTTTTGAAATGATTTTACACTAGTTGCTCAGGTTAACGACTAGCAATACAAATCAAAATAAAAAGAATTAAGGATAAAAATAAAAATCAATGATAACAATTTTAATATTAATAGCTGTAATTGCAGTTGCACTTGCATTTGAATTCATAAATGGATTTCACGATTGCGCAAACGCTATTGCAACAGTTGTATCCACAAAAGTTTTATCACCAAAACAAGCTGTGTTATTCGGTGCAAGTCTTGAATTTATCGGAGCTTTAACCGGTACGCACGTTGCAAAAACAATCGGGGCAGGAATTGTGAATGCCGACATGATTACATTGACAGTAATCTTTTGTGCTTTACTTGCTGCCGTTATTTGGAACTTATTCACTTGGTGGTTGGGACTTCCATCTAGCTCCTCTCACGCACTAATCGGAGGACTTTTGGGGGCTGCAATTGTAAAAGCCGGAACAGGTGTTGTTCATATTCACACATTGATGGACAAGGTTATAATTCCGATGTTTACATCTCCTATGTTAGGATTTTGCGTTGGATTTACGCTAATGCTTTTAATCGCTTGGGTTGTAATTATTCTCAGAGAAACTCCAAACACTGTAAATAAACAGTTTAGAAAATTACAATTGTTATCAGCCGGTATGATGGCACTAAGCCATGGCTCAAATGACGCCCAAAAAACAATGGGTATCATAACATTGGCACTACTTGCTAGCGGAGTTCTTAATCCTGATCCCAATGGAGGGTTTGAAATTCCACTATACGTAATCATTGCTTGTGCGCTAACTATGGCTGCAGGTACAATGAATGGCGGTTGGAAAATTATCAAAACAATGGGACATAAAATCATCAAGCTTAAACCAATCCACGGTTTTGCAGCAGAAACATCAGCTGCAGGTTTGATTTTAACAGCATCACACTTTGGAATTCCGTTGAGTACGACTCACGTAATTTCAACGGCGATTATGGGGGTAGGCTCAACTTTCCATGCACATGCTGTAAAATGGAGGATAGTTGGAAACATTGTAATCGCTTGGGTTGTAACAATTCCAGCATGTATGATTATTTCATCAATTATATATTTCTTGATTTATAAGATAATTGCAATTTAGTTAATAAAAAACTAGAATAGTTAAATTTAGCAATTAGCGGTGTAATGGTTGACAATTACACCGCTAATTTATATAATAGCTTTATGGCTAAGATAATTAAAGTACAAAAAGGAACAAAAGATATTTTACCTCAAGAAATTGAACAATGGCACAAACTTGAGAAAAATGCGTTAGAAATATTTACCCGTTACGGATATAAAGAAATTAGAACTCCAATTTTTGAAGCAACAGAACTTTTTGCTCGAGGAGTTGGAGATACAACAGACATCGTAAACAAAGAAATGTATACTTTCGAAAAAAGTGATCGTTCTTTGACACTAAGACCAGAAAATACGGCAGGTGTAGTTCGTTCGTTTATAGAAAACGGCATGTTTCGCCTATCAGCACCGGTAAAACTTTGGTACAAAGGTCCTATGTTCAGATATGAACGGCCTCAAGCCGGCAGACAAAGACAATTCCATCAAGTTGGGGTTGAAATGTTTGGAATAAAAGAACCAACCGCTGATGCTGAAGCAATTTTGCTTGCTGTAAACTATTTGAAATCACTCGGTTTGAACGACTTGGAAGTTGAAATAAATTCTCTTGGTTGCCCAAAATGCCGTGAAGAATACAAACAAAAAATTAAAGAAGTTTTAAAACCGGAGTTTGAAAATCTTTGCGAAGATTGCCAAAATCGTTACGAAAAAAATCCTCTGAGACTCTTAGATTGCAAAGTTGAGTCTTGTAAAGAAATTTTTGCAAAACCTGAAATTCAAAAAGTGATTCAATCTGATTTTATATGTGAAGAATGTGCAGATCACTACAAAACATTAAAATTTTACCTTGATAAACTTGAAGTCCCATATGTAGAAAATAAACTTCTTGTCCGTGGCTTGGATTATTATAACAGAACAGTTTTTGAAATCAAATCAAACAACTTGGGCTCACAAAACGCAGTTTGCGGTGGGGGGCGTTATGACAGTTTGGTTAGAAACCTTGGCGGAGAGGACACGCCGGCTGTAGGTTGGGCAATGGGCATGGAAAGATTAAATTCTTTACTTACTGATA
>USOK01000034.1 GCA_900556295.1 uncultured bacterium
GTGGGTTATGACTGCCTGCTGGTCCAGTCCGACAATCTCTGCGGGGAGTCTCCCAATTATACCAACATTTGTGCCAGTGCCAACGGGTGGCAGGCGGACCTGTTCCTGTCCATCCACTGCAATGCGGCAGCTGCAGAAGAAGCTAGAGGTACTGCGCTACCAATACCAAAACCGATAGCGGCAGTAGTGCCTAAGAATGAACCACGATACAAGTTTGTATTATCCTTTTCGTAATCCACATTTGCTTTTTTAGCCATATGTTTTACCATTGTTGCAGAAATACCTTCTTGGTTTGCTGCAGCACGTCTTTCTTTCAAGCTCAAGTGGTAGTTTAATGTTTCATCAGGTTTTGTATTGATGTTTGCATATTCTACAACTTTTTGTTTAAACTTGTCACTTGAGAAGTCGCCGTTTTCATCATAGAAATAGTCTCTATTATTTTCTATAAATTTACGAGTTTTTCTTCCGCTGATGTATGTGTTTTCTGCTAATTGAGCATTTGCTCTTTTTTTAGCTTCTTTTCTTGTATAACCTTGTTCTCTGTATTCGTTATACATATCTTTGTAGTTTTCTTTACGTTCACGTTCTGCTGCTTTATATGCATTTTTGTCCATAAATACGTTAGTGCTTTGAACAGTTTCTTTGTGTTGTTCGTTTTCTACGTATTTTTCAGCCATTTTTTCTGCATCTTGCGCATTAACTTTTTGACCGTTTTCTGTTCCGTATTTTTGAAAAGCTTTTTTAGCTTCTGCTTCCGCATTTTCAATTGCTTCATCAGAAGTAAGCTGTCTATCAACATGTTCTACAGATACATCTGATTTTTCAACTTCTAAACCTGTCATTGGCTTAGGTTTATTTTCTGTTGATTGCCCAACCGGAACAGTTACGCCCAAGTTAGCCAATTTTTCTTTGTTTTCAGCATTTTGTGCTTCCCATTTTTTACTAAATTCTGCGGCATAATCTTTGCCTAGATAATTAACACTGTTCATACTCATTCTTGTTTCCCCTTTCAATTTCCCTCGTGAAAAGAAAATTAAATTATTTTTATCCCCTGTACTCTTATAAACAATTTTTGAATTGGAAAATTGCATGTCAGCATGGCGTTTCAGGTAGGTCGAAAACTGAAAACGCTTGTAAATAAAGCGTTTACGGAAACAAAATTTGTCTTAACATTTGTTAACAAATTAAATTGATAGATTCTGAATAAGACGAAAATCTACGCTGTTCGCTAGATTTGGAAAAATTAGTTAATAAAAAGCATTAAAGTATTAAAATCGAAATTTTGTAGAAAAATTTAATTGAGAACGTGTAGGGGCTGAAGTTTCAGAATATATCTGACTTGCCCCTATATTTAAATCCATTCTGTCATCTTTAAAAGGTTTTAGTGAAAAAACAAGTTCGCTTTTCTTGTTTTTGTCTAAAAAACTTGTAGAATAAATGTTTTGTATCGAAACTCGATTGTTTAATTTGTATTCAGGAGAAAAAGATAATGTTCCCTTTCCTCGTTGATCAATAGGTGCAAGGCTGTTACTTTTGTATGAAGTATTGAAGGAGAATTTTTCTTTTTGGTATTTGGAAAACAATGTACTTGTTTGTGTCATACTTTCTGGTGCATAAGTTCCGTCGTATTTTGTTCCGAGAGTAAAATTCCCATACTGTTTTTGGTTCGTAAATGATGATGATTTTGAGGCGTATGGGTTGTAATTTTCGTATTGATACGCATTTTGTGGAGAAATATTTTTGTCTTGTTTTGTTGTTAAATCGTATTTTTTATTTCCAAATTTCTTAGCTTTTTTTATGCTGATTGGTTCTTGTTTAGAAACATTCAAATATACATCATCTGCGGATTTTTCGTTAACTTCCTCTGAAGAATTTTCAGGTTCATAAATCATTCCGAACTCTTCTGGTGTATCTTCTGTTTCTGCTTGCTGAACTTCTTCTGCAATGACCGGCATGGCAAGCAATGATATTAAAAACATTATTAAGACAATTTTTTTCATTTCATTCTCCAACGATATTATACCACCTGAAATTTTCTCAAAAATATGTTATAATATAAATATAGTTTATATTGTTTTGGGTGCGAAAATGATTAATTATGACAGTTTGCTGGAAAAAATTCCAAAAGTTAGAAAAATTCTTGATGATGGTTCAAATAGCATTCTTTACCATTATACTAAACCAGAAAAACTTTTGAGTATCCTTGAATCCGGAACAATTCGGTTTTCTAACGCTCTATATCTTAATGATAAGGAAGAAGTTACGTATTCATACAAACTGATTTTTAGCCTAATTGATGAAATGCCGGAACTTAATCAGCAACTTTTTGCCAAGATAAAAGAACATTTTTATACTAAATATACTAATATTATTAATGGTTCGGATGATTTTGTGTACAAGCACGAGTACTACACAATTTCGTTTTCTACCGATGGCGACAACCTTACGCTGTGGAACAATTATGCAAAAGGGCAGAAATATACTGGTTACAACATCGGATTTTGCAAAAAAGATTTGATTGCCGATATGGAAAAAATCGGGTTCAATTCGGTTTATGGCAACATAATTTATGAAAAGAAAAAGCAAATTACGGTATTGAAGCTGATTTTTGAAAAATGGAACAAATTTTATGAAAAAGCCTCGAGAACTAAGAGTGTCAAAAATTCCGAAAAGCGTCTGGATATTGCGATAGAGCTTATTGATATTTTAAGCATAATCAGTTTGTTTTTCAAAAATCCGCATTTTAAGGACGAAAAAGAATACAGGATAATTTTTATTAATAACACTGGCACAAACTTTGCAAAACAGACGAAAATTTGTGAAAAAAACGGTTTGTTTATTCCTTATATAGAGTATAAATTTCTCAAAAAGACTGTCGGGTGTATAAATATTGGACCGACATTGGACGAGAATATTTTTTATACAAGCACTTGCCGAATGCTTGCAAACTTTGGTTACGAACACAAAACAGTTAACCGCTCCAAAATTCCGCTGAGATATTGAGTTTGATAGTAAAACAGATTACGAAGTTTCCAACCCTTCTCTCATTGTGAGAGGGTAGAATTTCTTAGTGAGCTGTAGCGAACTTAGAAATTCGGGAGAGGGTTTAATAAAGGTCGGAATTGCCATTCCGACAACGATACTAAACTTAAACTGTCACTCCGGACTACGATCCGGAGTCTATCAAACAATAATAAACGACAACGATGCTTTTGTAAATAAATGTAACGTGTTTCAGCAAAACATTAAAGATTTACATTTATGCTGCCGATATGACATGTGGTAGAAGCTCAAATAAGGAGTGTGTACTTATGGGATGAAAAACATAAGTGAAACGGAAAAAGTATTGAGTATATAGATAATAAATATATACAAAGTATACAAAATTATTAAGAAATGTAAAGTATTAAATACGACTCTATCCCAGTAAAATCAAGGGTTTACGAAAAAAAGAAAAAGATTTTTCAAAAACCACGCAATTTTCGGTTAAAACATGTTTTTACATGGACATAGAGAAGTATAAAAGACCAAATCAATTTTCCATGCATGAAAATTGAGAAGAAAGGATTTAGCTATGTGTGCAATGATCAATGGATTAGGACAAGACTCAAAAACAATATCTAATAATCTTGATGCTGAAAAACAGTATTTAAAATCTAAAGGTATTGATATTACAAACATGGATGAAACAGGAATTAGAGAAAAAGCACAGGAACTTCATCAACAAGATAGTGTTCCGAATAGTGTTGTTGCAGGAGATGGCCAAAATAAAGAACAAAAAACAGCAGTAGATAAAGGAGGTTCTGTTTTTAATAAAATAGAAGGAGCAAAAGGTCCTTCTGTTACAGTTACAGACAATGAAGGTCATGAAATAACATTTGATAATTATACATCTGGTAAAGATTTTGATCGTTATCTCGCAAGGAATGGGTTTAGTAATGCCGAAATAGACGAAATTTTAGCTGAAAAAGATCCTGAAAAAGTTCAAGCTAAATTAAAAGCAGGACTTGATGCTCATGGTGAAAAAAAGAAATCTGGAACACTAGTTTTGGATAAAGATAGATATGCAAAATTGGAACCATTTAAAGAAGAAAAACCTTTAGAAAATTCTCCTAAAAAAGCATTAGAAGATCGTTTTTCAAGAGAAGAATATCCTGATTTATATAATAAAAAAGGAGAATTAAAAACCAATAAGGCTTGGAAAGAATTCGAAAATCAAACATTTATTGCTGCAAAATTTGGTGGTAAATCTGAAAAAGCTCGAATTAAAGAATTTGTTGACCAAGGTATGCCATTAGATCAAGCAAAGAAAAATGTTAAAGCACAGAATGAATCAATCTTAAAGCAAGAAAAATTTGCTCAAAATAAAAAATTAAATGGTGAAACATTAACAGAAGCAGAACAAGAGTTTGTTGATTTAAGAGAAGGAGCACACGATGTTGCTAAAAGTACTAAAAAGTTTTCAAAGAACGTAGAAAAAGTCACAGAGCGTATCAATGAAGCAATTGATAAAATGAATAAGTGGGACTGGAATAAAGATTTAAATGCCAGTCAAAAAGAAAAAATCAGAAAAGCTGTTAAAAATTATGGCATAGACCAAAACATGCCAAATTTATATAATGACATGTTTGATGAATCCGGCGATTTGAAAAATAAAAATATGCTATATCAGTTCGTAATGGATAGAGTTACAGGTACTGATGCACAAGTAAATAAATCTGCTAAAAAAGGTGGATTTTTCGCAAAGATCTTCAAGAAACAAAACGAAGAATATACAGAAAAAGCAGCTTCTAGAGAATTAGGTTTAAACAAGAAAGACGTTGAAAATATGGGCTTTGCTTGGGAAAACCAAATTAACTGGGGTAAAGTTATGACAGATGGCGTTGCCCCAGCTTTACTTGGCGCCGCATTTGGTGCTGCTGTTGCTGACAAAGATAGAGGTTTTGCTACAGATAGTAAGACTGCAAATGCCAATGCAGTAGCAACAGTAGATGGTCAAACAATAAGGGAATCAAAACCATATTCTGGCTCTGTTGATTACAAAGTTAATGGTGAAACAGTTATGCAAATTCCTTATGATGGAGTTGTTGACTTTGTAAAAGAAATTGCAGGTAAAACAGTAACTGCTACTGACTCTCAGACTGCAGTCGCAAATGCCTCTGCGACTGCAAGTGTATCAGCAGTTCTTCCTGCTGCAATTATTGCAGGAACTACAGCAATGGTTCATAGTATGTATGATCAAGGTGTAAATGGTCAAGAAAAAGATATATTTAGAGGACATTTACTAGATACAATATCAAGAAGGGATGAAGAATTGAAAACTCCTGAAGATATTCTTAGAGCTTGTGGTATGAAAGAGTCTAAAAACAATCAACAATATCGATTGGCAAGAGATATTTTGAGTTATTATTATGACGACAAAAATCAACTTCATACAATAGAATTAGAAGCTGACTGGCATTATAACGCCGGCTATAACTCTAAATATTTGAATATGGAAGAAGGCGCTATGTGGCTTGACCAGTTGAAAAAGAAAGGTCGTATAAGATCAGTCGATAACAAAGTTAAAGTTACAATTCCGCCGGAAGTAATAAATGCAATATTCCATGATATTCAAGGTAATGGAAATTTATATAATTCGAATGGTGATGTAATTAGAATTGATGCTTATGGTGCTAATGATGCTGTTGGCTCTAGTGCTGAAGCCAGAGATACAAAAACAATGAATAGAAATAAAGTTAATCCAAAAGAAACATTGGAAGAGCAATTGCAAAAACAACCAACAAATAAGGCTCAATATGCAGTATCATACGTAGATAAAGCAAAACATCCAGATACTGTTAAAATAAACGCAACCCCCCAAGTTAATTCAGATGGTTCAAGGAACTTTTTACAGCCGGAAGAAATTACATTTGTTGATTCCACTAATGGAAAATTACATACATATAAATTTAAACTAGTTACGGATACTTCAAAATATCCAAAACTATCTCATGAACAAGGACCTTTTTATCAAGTTATAAGTGGAGTTGATGCACAAGGTAACAATATTTTGAACCCTAAAAAACATGTTGAAATATTTAGACTAGATGCAAAACAGCATGTCGCAAGAGAAATGGAAGTTCAAGATAATAAGGGTGCACTAATTAATGCAAAGATACTTTACTATGACTATAACATGATTCAAGATTCTGAAAATTATCCAGGATATGGAGTTTCAATGGTTAATAATAATTTAATTGATCCGTTCAATCCAAAACCGAAGAAAAAATAAATTATAAACTTTTGTAAATAATTGAAAGAAAACAGTAAAGAATTCCATGCAAATGCCGTTTATATACATGTAAAAGTGTATCACGTGCAGAAAAAGAAAATAGAGGTTCCAAAAAAATGAATACACAAGGAATTAATAAAAAAAGAGTAGTTGCATTTGCTTTAAGTATGTTGCTAATTATGCAACAATCGTTGACGTACCAAGTTTTGGCAGCAACCGAAATTACCAATGGTAATGGCGGAGCGATTACGCCTGATTCAAATGGTATTTATAATCTTTACCCTGATTCATATAATAAAAATACAGGTTATAGAGTGTTTGATAAATTTAATCTTGAAAAAGGTGATGTTGCAAACTTTATTTTTCAATGGTTAAAAGCTCAAAGTAATGAATATGGTAATGCGACTAATATTGATACCTTTGTTGGCTTTGTTAATAACCAAGCAAATATCAATGGTATTGTAAATGCTCTTGCAAGTCAAGGTGGTGCAATTAAGTCTAATGGACATTTGGTTATTGTATCTCCAAAAGGTATGGTTGTTGGCGCTTCTGGTGTATTGAACGTTGGTTCTTTATCTGTTTTAACTCCAACTGAAAGTTCATATAAGGCTTTGATAAATGGTTTACCTTTGGAAGCTGAACAAAATGCAAATCATTCACAAGCAATAGAAACAACTGCTCGTGATTTATCAACATTACAATATGGTAACCCTACAGCAGTTCCTATTACTATCAATGGTAAAGTTGTTGCTCGTGGGGATGTTACTTTAAAAGGCGATACAATTAATGTTGGAGATAATGCAAAGATTTATGCTGGTGTTGCAAACAATACACTTGATTCATTAATGTATCCTGCTTCAGATATTCAATCTAATGTAAATACAATATTTGATACGCTTGTAAACACAGATAACATGAATGTTGCAAGCGGTTTTTCAAATGCAAACGGTAATATTGTTATTACATCAACTACAGGAACATCAATTGGTACTGGAGCTCAAGTAAGAAATTTTGCTTCTAAAGGTGACATTACAATTACTAACACTGGAGCAGATGGTATTTCTATTGCCGGTGAGGTCTCAAACCCTAATGGTGCATTAACTATTCGTAATGAAAATGCTACTAGTGCTTTGTTAGTTGATACTACAGGTTTAATTAAATCAGGAGCAACAACAAGAAATCAAGCTGATAATTCAACCTTACTAGTATACAACGAAGGTACTAGAGGGATGGATATCAAAGGTAAAGTTCTTGTAAACCATAATACCAAAGCAAATACAGTAAACTTCATAAACCAAAATTCAGACATGACTATTGGTTCAACTGCTGTTAACCAAAACATTGAATCTAACGCTGATGTTAATATTGCGGTTACTAACGGAAACTTGTTGAACAATGGTGTTGCAAACACTTTGATTTACACAACTAACGGTGCTGATTTGAACGCAACTGTTACAAACGGTGCAATCGGTGAAGAAGTTGGGCCTTGTGCAGATGGTGTTTGCACAGGTGTTGGACCAAGCGGAAGAGATTTGACAAAATCTGTGAACACATCTATTGATGGTGTTATTACGGCAACAAGTTCAGGTACTGGTTCGCTTATCAATATGGCAAGCTTGAACAAAGATATGCATGTTAACCAAATCAAGGCTGATGGTAGAGTTATTCTTCTTGCTGACGATGCTACTAACAAAGGTGCAAAAGCATACAGCATCGTAAACAGAACAAAAGATGCAGAAGGCAAAACACCTAACGTTGAGGGTACAGGCATTTCCCTAATTGCAAGCGGAAATATTGGCGAAGCTGCAATTTCTTCTTCAACAAAATCAACCCCTTTAACATTCAGACAAAATGGTTACACATATAACAGAAATGGCGATGATGCAAGAGCTGATCACGTAATTGATAATATAAATAAAACCGGAAACGGCGTTGATATGTTGGCAATCGGCAATATTGATGTTAAAGGTATGGACGATGCAAATAACAATAAACTTGATACAAATGCTTGCGCAATTATTTCAAGAGAAGGCGATGTAAACGCAGAATTCTCAGGAAATGTGTATGTTAGAGAAACTACTGCAAACAAAAAGTTAAACTTGACAACTCGTGGTAAAAATATGTACATCGACCACTTGGGCGAAGTTCCAAGCTATGGTACTGATTACTACGGAGAAAATACAAATATTCACCCAGAAAGAGCAAAATTAGTTGCACTTGACTTGGGTACACAATGGATTGACTCAGAAAATCCTGAATATAGAAGTGCAGCAGATTCTACAATCAAAGTTAAAAATGGTACTTTAAAAGGTGATGGTAACAAACGCCCTTCTGGTGATCAAGACTTGATGATGGTTGCAGATAATGCTTATGCCGGCGGTTACTACTTCAATATGGGTAAACACCGTAATGGTGGAGTTTCTACAGTTGTTAAAGACGGATCAACAAGCACTTTGACAAATGCAAATGGTTCTACTCCGATTTCTATTAGAACAAAAGCTGTTAGACCGGATGATGTTACTGCAATTGGCAAAAACGAAAATGATAGAAACTACTACTATGGCGGCAGTGAACAAGGTGAAGATCAGGGATATGATGGATTTACTGATCCTAGCAAAAAAGGAACAGAGGAAGATGACGACAACCTAGTAGTTCCAAAAGATGATGAACCTGATTATCCGCTAGATACAGATACTGATACAGATAATGATACTGACACAGACACTGATACCGATATCGATACAGACAATGATACTGATACAGACACGGATTTAGACACAGACACCGATACTGATACGGACATTGATACAGATACAGATAACGATACAGACAATGATACCGATACTGATATAGATACAGACAACGATACAGATACCGATAATGATACTGACACGGATACTGATACGGACACCGATACTGATATCGATACAGACAATGATACTGATACAGATACAGATTTAGACACAGATACCGATATTGATACGGACATTGATACAGATACTGACGCAGATACTGATATTGATACAGATATGGATGTAGACACAGACAACGATACAGATACCGATAATGATACTGACACGGATACTGATACGGACACCGATACTGATATCGATACAGACAATGATACTGATACAGATACAGATTTAGACACAGATACCGATATTGATACGGACATTGATACTGATACTGACGCAGATACCGATATTGATACAGATACTGATCCGGATCCTGATCCCGAACCAAAACCAACTCCAGACAAAAAGATTGACTTCAAAGATATGTACAAACAACGTGTTGTAAGTGACCGAATTGATTCAATCGACAAACGTCAATATATGAGATTTAATGCACAAGACAACCAAAACCCAATCAAATTTGAATCAAGCAACAATGTAGTTTCAATTTCAGACATCTCAAGAGGTGGGGTATCATTAACCCACAAAGGTAAATTGAAAGTCGGCGATGTTGTTCCGGTACACCTTCAATATGGAGATTTGACAATCAACGCTAACGTAAAAATCGTATCAGCAAGTGATGTCAAAGCCGGAGGTAAGTTCATAGACCTAGACCAAGCAACAGCTAACAAGTTATTATACTTGAGCTTGTTAGAAAAAGATCAACCAATTGCTCAAACAATTATGAATCAAAATGTTGCAACAACCATTGAAGAATAGTTAAAATAAAAATAATAAAGACAGCTCCTTTGAATAAAAGGGGCTGTTTTTTATAATGTAAAAACAGTAAAAATATTCAGCCTACTTGATAAAATTGAAAAAATATGATAAAATCCTTGTAAGTTAACAGTATTAGAAGGGTAGCTTTATGAAAAATATAGTTGTTTATACAGACAAAAACGAATCAAAACTTGCTGATGTTTTGGCGCAAATCGATGACACAAACGTTAGAATTGAAAGTGCTGAAAACCTAAAGGATTACGAAATGCTTAATCCGGGGTTAGTTGTAGTTGAAAGTGTTCCGAATATTAAAGATGTTCTTATGACAACTAAATTTAAAGCTCCAACTTTGTTTATCGGCGAAGTTTTCAAAGGATGCACAGTTAGAGCTGTAATTTTTGATTTTATTAAAACTCCGGTTGATAATTTAGAGCTTGTAATTCGTGCAAATGCACTTTTAAAATACAAAGAACTTCGTGACAAATTGAAAATTGTTTCTACAACTGATGAGTTGACAGGTTTGCATAACAGAAAATATATGCAAGAACGCATGGAACAAGAAATTTCTCGTGCAAGAAGATATGGTACAAAACTATCTTGTTTGTTGTTTGACCTAGACTTTTTCAAGGTTGTAAATGATATTTATGGCTATGAATGGGGCGACGTATTACTTCGTTCAATTGCTGATAAGTTGAAACAATTAATCAGAAAAGAAGATATTTTAACTCGTTATGGTGATGAAGAATTCTTGCTAATCCTTCCAAATACATCAGAAGAAAATGCATTTTTGTTTGCTGAAAGATTTAGAAGGGATATTGAGAGAATGGAATTTATTCCTGCCGGAGAAGAAGAAAGACATCCGATTACTATTTCCGGTGGAATTGCAACATATCCTTGTATTGAGGATACAGAAGAGGATGCAAATACAATAATCCGTTACGCAGAACACGCTTTGTATAATGCTAAAAAACGTGGTAAAAACAAAATCGTTCAATTCTCTCAGATTAACCTGGGTGAATAGGTTACGTCAATATATAAGTGAAAAGTGAAACGTGAGAAGTGAAAAGACCGTATCAGATTATTGATAAT
>USOK01000035.1 GCA_900556295.1 uncultured bacterium
TTGGAGATGCTGAGTCAATGCAATATAAATTCCCGGTGAAAAATATGTTCCCAGTGGAAGAGGTACCGTTTGAAGATATTTCCATTTGCGTATTGAAAAATAACAAAGAACATCTTGAGAATGCATATGGTAACTATATGGAACTTCCACCAGAAGACAAGCGGATTAATCATTCACCGTATATTATAAAGTTCGAAGATGAATGAGATAACCAGAAAATTGAATTCAGAAGTGTAAGTAGTGGGAAAAGTAAATGAAGATAAGTGTTATTATGCCGGTCTACAATTCAGAAAAATATTTATCAGATGCAATAGATAGTATTTTGGAGCAGGATTTTGAAGAATTCGAATTAATATTAGTGGATGATGGAAGCGAAGATGGCAGTGGAGAAATTTGCGATAGATATGCTAATAAGAATGAAAAAGTAATAGTTATTCACAAGAAAAATGAAGGAAGCAGCTCAGCGCGGAATGTTGCGTTGGATATTGCAAAGGGAGAGTATATTGCTTTTTGTGATAATCAAACACGTGTAACAAATTATCCTGAAAAACGTATTAATGTCGGAGAGTTTTCTGTAAAAGATTTTCCACAAGAAAACTTTTCAGATGCCGGAATAACATTCAAAACATCGCCAAGTGAATATATAAATTATTTGAAGGCGAATAAAAAGGAATACAAAGTCTTTAAGGTAAATAATGATGTTGCAAAATTGATAAAAATAAAAGAATTGGATAATGATGGCAATACAAAAACAAGTACAATTTGGAACTTAGACACATCTAGTAACAAACCTGTGTTAAAAGATATTAAGCATATAACAAACAGGGCAAACGGCGACAGTACAAGAGTTGTATTTAGAAAAGATAACACTTATGTGGAAAGGTTTTCTTTTGACTAGAGTGCAGAAAAATTTTTTAAAACAATTGTAAACATTTTTTAATTATGTAGCAAAAAATATTTTCCTTTGTTTTAAAATTAATGTAGATACATTTAATTATTTGGTGAAAAAATGAAGATTAGTAGATTACAGCGTGATATTACCCTTAATCAGGGTTCGTCAAGGCTCCATTCGGAACCTCAAAATTTTAGGGAGAAGAATGTAGGGGCTTATAATGACAGTAATAGAGGATATAGTGCAGGTTTTAACGGCAGTTTTACGGGAAAGAGTGAAGCTGCCGTTAATGCTATGAAAAAGGGTGGTGTCCTTACAAGTAACTGGTTTAATAAATTTCTTACTTATTCAAATGACCACAACGTTGCAACCAGCGCATTAGTTGCTTTAGGCTTGGCGGGTGTATTAAGACCGGCAACGATTATGGCACTTCCTGGTAAAAAAGATAAAGAAGATAAAATTTATGCATCAGGTCACTCAATGGCATCTGCTATTTTAGGATTTGTTGCTTCTGTTATTGTTACCAGCCCGCTAGATGGTGCAGTTAAAAAGATATTCGGTTCTGATGGTTACTTAAAAGATAAAGATGGAAACATTATAAAAGATTCTCAAGGTAAACCAAAAATCTTCAGTAAAAAACTGGTTGAATTGATGGAAAAAGAAAAGAGTCTTGAAAAAGCAGCTAAAGAAAGAGATGCTGCCGGAAAGATTATAAATAAAGCCGCAAAAGAATCTTACAAGGCTGTAAAACGTCATAGAGCAGCTCTTGAAACTCTTTCTAAAAATATTCCGGATTGGGTTATTGCAGTTCCAAGATCAATTCTTACAATTGCATTAATTCCACCTATCTTGAAGTATGTATTCGGAGTTGAAAAGAAAAAGAAACCGGCTCAAGCTGAACCTCAAAAGGCAATTGATAATAATATGCAAACTCAGAAAACAATGGACTTTGTAAACAAACCTGTTTTCCAACAAATTAAACAAGGTAGTGCAAAAGCCGATAATAATGCAAAACAACAATCATTTACAGGAAATGTGGCAACAGATGCAGCTCAAGCTGTAGTAAATACATCAAAAGAAAAATCCAGCATATTTAAACCGCTATCAGATTTTTATGACAGATGTACAGATTCTGTCGCAAAATACTTTACGTCAAAAGTTGTAGATAGCAAACCAATGAACTATATCGCTGACAAACTAAAAGATAGTAACAATTTGTTCCAACACTGTTTGACAACAGGTTCATTGATTACAAGCGGTTTGTATATGGAAAAAACTTTGACTAACGATAAATTAGACAAAGATAGAAAGAAAACTCTAGCAGTTAACCAAGGTTTGACTTTTATAATATCAACAGCAGGAGCCTATTCTCTTGATAAGTATTTGAAAAAATGGTGGGAAAATGTTACTGCAAAATTTGTTGGTTACCAAATTGATGACGAAAAATTCCATACAAATTTCAAAAAAATCAATGAAGGTATTGAAGAAATTAATAGAAAATTGAAACAAGATCCTAAAGCTGATGTTAATAAAATTGCAGAAGAAGTTAAAAAATCAATGAATATGCCTAAAGCTGGAGAAAAAGGCTATAAGGGCTATACAGAATATCTAGAGCATGCCGTTAAAGGGGCTATTGAAGACGCAGATGATGCAGTTAAATCAGTAGAAAAACTTGGTTTGAACAAATATATCGACAAACTTGTTGAGTCTAAATCAATTCCAGAACTTTCTAAAGAACTCTTGGGTAAAATTAAAGGTATGGGTGCATTAAGAACAATGCTTGTGTTCGGATTTGTTTACAGATTCTTCGTTCCGGTTGTAGTTACAAAACCTGCAAACTGGTTATGCGAAAAATATCTATCTAGCAAAAAGGCTAAAGCAGAACAAAAGGCTGAAACTCAGAAAGCATAGATAAAATAGAATTAACCAAAATATTATAAATAAGGAGTAATTTTATATTACTCCTTATTTTATTGCATTTACTTGAAAAAAAAGAGTTTTTATAGTATATTTTCGCTTGTAAGTAGGGTTTAAAGAGTGGGAAAAGAACTTAATTTAGAATTAATAGCAAAAGAATGTGGAGTGCCTGCTGTCTCAGACACAAACACTGTTATTGCTAATATTCAAGCGTTGGATGAGGTTTATGAGAAAGAAAATCTTATAAAAATATATAATTATATGTTAACTTTATCTAAAAATCCGGATGTTCTTATGGCTTTAATCCAATGTGAGGACAGATTGCGGGATAAATCATCGCTTAGTCCGCTTTTAGATTTACTCTTAATGAAGAATATTGATTCAGAAAATAAAGATTTGTTCATTAATGTTAGAGCAATGTGTGCAAAAGCAGTTGCGAATTTAAAAGATACGTCTGCTGTTACTCCTTTATTGTACTGTTTAAATAATAAAGATGAAAATTATAAAGTCAGACTGGCATGTGCTGATGCTTTAGGTAGAATTGGGGACAGGTATGCTGTTGCACCATTGATTGAAGTTGTTAGGGATGAAGAGGAAAAATCTGTTTATTTAAGAGAAACTGCTGCTTCTGCCCTCGGTATGCTAGGAGATTTGCGTGCTGTAGATCCTCTTGTAGGTATTTTGGAAGCTCAAAAAGGAATTTGGAATAAATTTACGTTTTTAAAGGAACGAGTAATTGAGGCGCTTGGCAAGCTTAGGCTGGATGGTAACGAACGAGTTTTTAATGCTTTGAAAAATTCACTTGTAGATGAATCTCCGCAAATTAGAATAAATGCTATAGAAGCTATCATGGATAGCGAAAATCCACAAGCTGTTGATACTATAAAAACTTGCTTGCTCGAAGATGAGGATGAAGAGGTTAAGAAAAATGCTCTTATTGCGCTTTATAATCTTGTTGGACGTGAAATTTTAGATGAAGTCGCAAATGGTCAAAACTTTTCTGATGACTTGAAAATGGAAGCTGTTTCAATGATTTCAGAATATGAGGACGAAGGAAATGACTAAAGGTATAATTTTGCTTTCTGGCGGACTTGATTCATTGGTAAGTCTAGGGATTGGAATTGAAAAATACGGGATTTCTTTGGCTTTGACTTTTGATTATGGGCAAAAAGCTGTAGAGCAAGAAATTTCTACTTCAAAAAATATTTGTGATTATTATAAAATTGAGCATAAGGTGATAAAACTTGATTGGTTGAAAGAAGTTACGCATACAGCTTTAGTAAGTGATGAAGATTTGCCGGAAGGAATTGACAATCCGGAACAGTCAGCCAAGAGTGTTTGGGTTCCAAATAGAAATGGGCTTTTCCTAAACATCGCAGGAAGTTTTGCCGATGGAAACGATTATGATTATATAATTATTGGAGCAAATAAGGAAGAAGGTCAGACTTTCCCTGATAATACACAAGAATTTATTGACAAAATTAATGCAGAATTTGAATATTCGACTCAAAAACATCCGAAAGTTGTTGCCCCCTTGATAAATTCTGATAAGAATGATATAGTAAAACTGGCGTTAGAGCATAAAATCCCGTTAGAATTCGTTAGAAGTTGTTATGCAAGCGGAGAGAAACACTGCGGGAAATGTGAATCTTGTACAAGATTGAAAAATGCTCTGATTGCAAATGGAGACACTCATTATATAAAGGAATTGTTTTGAAAACTCAATTATTAGAACAAGAAATTAAATATGAAGGTTGGCAACTTTCTCCACATTGGATTTATAAAAATTTTAAGATGCAAGGTGATGCAACAGTTGCGTTCATTGGAGAATGCGAAGTTAAATTAACTGAAATGGTTGATATTGAAGATGTAATCAATAATGAGCCGATTTACAGTAAATCAATGTTGAGTTTTATTTCGGAACAGTTCAATATCGGCTTAGTTGAAGGTGTTTTTAGACAAAGACTTCTTATTTGTGTAATTAAAGAAGCTTTAGAAAAAAGAGGTCTTAAAATCACAAGAAATGGCGATGATTTATTCTTTGATGGTAAAAAATTAACCGTTTCTATTGCAACAAAATCAGTGAATTCAATACTTATCCACACGGGAATTAATATTGATTCTACAGGTGCTCCGGTAAAAGCAAGCGGATTAACAAGTGAGCTTGGAATTACAGATATCAAAGGACTTGCACAGGAAATTTTGACAAATTATTCAGAAGAAATTGATGATATAGTATTAGCATCAACAAAAGTAAGAGGTGTGTAATGGAAGAAGATTCAAAAAGACCTTCTCATATTAGTTATAAAGAATATCAAAAAAAAGTTACTAAAAAGCCGAACGAAGGTATAATTATTTTTGTTTCAGCATTTTTTATTTTGCTTTTGCTGTTTTTAGGAATTGCTAAACAACTTTCACCAGAAATTGATGTTGGAATTGGTGATGATGAAAATTCTACATCAACGGAAGAAATTGCGGATGCAGACAAAACTTCTGTAGATGATAGGCTAAGACTTTTACAACAAGAAGATGAAGGTAAAAAAGTTCAAGATAATACTTTTGCAACGGAATTGGATGAAAAGGTTGTTCTTCCAGACCAGAAAAAAAATGACAACTCTGATATTGCAACTCAAGAAGCGGTTACACTTTCTGACAAAAGCGCAAATCCAAGACCTGTAGTAACATCTTCTCCCGCACCAAAGCCAGTGGTGTCACAACAAGCATCTGCAAAGGTTGTAGTTGGTTATTATACAACTAAAGAGCAAGCAGAAGTTGCAAAAGGAATTATTGCAGAATCAGGGTTGAATATATCTCCATACGTTAGAAATATTGGTGGCGCATATACTATTCAAGTTGGATCATACGCAACAAGAGAAAAAGCTCAAAGTATTGCAAATGAATTATTAAGAAACAACTACCCAGCAAGAATAATTATGGAATAGATTATGCCCGTATCCCTTCCATAAATCTTGCTTTAATAATGGAATATTCGACTAGCAAAGCCAAATCCCAACAAAAAAGAGATAAATGCAACTAAAAAGAAAGAATTGAAACCGATAAATATATTAAAAGCTTAGAAAAATCAACAGTTTTTTATATAGATTTGTTGAAGACTCTTTTCCCTGTAATATTTTACGGCTTTCTATTCATAATTTTTGTTCTGTTACTGATTGGAATTCCTATCGGCTTAATTTACTTTAAAATTAAAACATTTTAAATATTACGCAAACCAATTACATGCATCATCTTTGCACAAAATACCTTCAAGATTCGATATAACATCCTCTTTGGTCATTTCATATGTTACTGGAGTTATGGATATCTTATTGTCTTTAACAGCCATGATATCTGTATTTGAACCAACCGGTTCATTTATCATTTCACCGGCAAGCCAGTAGTAAACTTTTCCACGTGGGTCGATTCGTTTTTCATATTTGTCAGTAAACATTCTACGTCCAAGTTCAGTGATAGCAACACCTGCAATGTCTTCTTCATCTAGTGCTGGAATGTTAATGTTCAAAATACTCTTTTTAGGGAAAGTGAATTCTTTTAATTTTGGCAATAAAAGTGTTGCAAACTTAGCCGGGTAATTGAACTGTTCATATTCATAGTGCATTGATGCCAAAGATATCGCAATACTTGGAATTCCTAACATTGCGCCTTCCATTGCACAACTGACAGTGCCTGAATACAAAATATCAGCACCTAAATTGGGTCCATGGTTAATGCCTGAAACAACTAAATCCGGCTGTTCATCTTTCCCTAAAATAGCGCTAACGCCAATTTTTATACAATCCCCTGGGGTTCCGGTTGTAACCCAAGCTCTTTTTACTCCATGATAAGCCTCAACCTCTTCAACCCTTAGTGGTGTATGCATAGTTAGCGAATGTCCTGCAGCACTCCGTTCTCTGTCAGGAGCAATAACATAAACATCGTGTTCTTGTGCTAAAGCTTCTGCCAAACATCTTATTCCGTTAGCGGCAATCCCATCATCATTTGATACTAATATTTTCATAAAATCTCCTTAAAAAACTGTTTATAAACCCACTATAATAAAAAAATTAAATATTGTAAAATACATTTCCAAATCAATTATAGTATGCAATTTAAGAGGGTTTATTAAGAATTGTAACGAAAAATGATAAATATGTCTTGAATATAGCAATTATATATAACAAAAATTGTTTATATATATGACACGAGGAAAAGCATAAAACGAGGAATCAAGAAAAACGTTTTATTGCACACTACACTTCACACTTTACGAGGAATTATTCAAAGAATTCCAACGTCATTTCCAAAAGAAATGGCGTTTTTTTTATTTAAAGTTTCTAGTTATAAATTATTAACAATGTAATCTAAACACGTATCATAATCTGGCATTACAATAATATTAGGATTGATTTTCTCACTTGTAACATTCAAAACAGTGGAATTTTCTTTCACGGCAAAAACCGGAATATTTCTTTTTAATGCCTCAAAAACAGGTATAGATCCAAGAGAGTCATAAGGCATAACAAGATAGTCTAACTTTTCAATAGAAATACCTGCAAATTCGTTCAACATTGGTGCATTGTTCAGTCCCAACAATATACATGGTAAGAATGTCGGTGTAATATATTCTGATGAGGCTTTTTCATCCACAATATCAGGATAAATTTGGTAATTTGTAAATGCCGGAGAATGCGCACAAGGCACTTTTAACTCTTTAGAAATATAATGTGATAAAATAGCTTCAACTCCGCCTACAGGATCAGTCCCCTGACCATTTGCGTAATCTGGGTTGTCATTTTCTGGCTCATTGAACAAACAAACCAGTGCAATTGCATTGCAACCTTTGCTTAAGAGGTTTTTGGCAGAATCAAGCATTGTTTGAGGGTTGCTTACAAAACCGGTTGATATACCGTTTTCTTCCATTTTGAATTCAACGCCAATATTTTCTGCAGTTACTTCATATTCTGCAATATCTACGCCATAAACACATTTAACAGCATTAAAAGTGTTTATATGAACATTCAAAACATCTTGTGGAATAGCTTTGTCAAAAACTATTCCAATCTTGTTGTGTTCTGATGGAATTAAATTTATATTGCCCTTAAAAAATTCATCAACAGAATATCCTTCGACATAAAACATTTTGTCTGTGATTCCGGAAAAACAACCTGCATTCACGACATTTGGGTTAACTATAAGATCAGAAATTTTTGCAAATTTTCTCGCATAACAACTTGCATCTCCCGCAAACCCTCCGATTGATGCTCCTACGCCTGTTGGTACAATAAATGCACCTAATTTTTCACCATTATTTAACATATCTATATAATACACCAAAAAAGCAGTCGATTGACTGCTTTTTTCAATTTTGTTATTAAATTGTGTCAGACTATTGTGATACACCTCCGTAAGAAAAGTCGTTCTTGATATTTGTTTGTAACAATTTTGTCCAGCTTGATTCAAATGTGCTGATTTCATTTAATTGAGTTTCAAGATTATTTTTCTCAAGCTCTAATTCTTGTTCCCAAGAGTTCAAGTTTGCTAGCTCAAGTTCATGCTCGTTTTCACATTGTTCTGTCAACAATTCGTAAGAATCAGGATCATCTTCGTAATAGTTGTAATAAATCTCGCTCATTTTATCATTATATTTAGCTTGTTTTTCTGCAGTCTGTTTAGATGCACTTAAAGTGTTCATCATATTTTCGGACAACTTATCATTAATTAAAGCTTTTTGTTTTGTGTAAAGTAACAATGTTTCATGAATATTTGAAATTGCCATCTCTCTCGTCCTCTTTTCTTGCTTTCTGTACATATATAAACAATTTTGAAAAGGTCGGATTTCAACAAGAAAGTAGTTTGTTACAAAAGTTCACAATTACTTAAAATTAATAATTAATAATTTAATTGAATGCTTTGTAAAGGCTACATATCCAATGCTAAGTCTAATGTTGGAGCTTTTGCTACAATGGCGCTAGAAGAGATTATATCTACACCTGTTGATGCAATTGCATTTACGGTTGAAAGGTTTACATTCCCACTTGCTTCTACAATTGCTTGGTGGTTAATAAATTCTACAGCTTTTTTCATTGTTTCAATAGACATATTGTCAAGCATAATAATATCTGCTTTTACACCAACTGCCTCTTTTACTTGGTCAAATGTATCGCACTCAACTTCTATTTTGTGAGCATGTGAAATACTTTCTCTTAATTTGTTTACTGCATTTGTCAAAGATCCTGCAAGTCTAATGTGGTTGTCTTTAATCATTGCACAATCAGATAGATTGAATCTGTGAAGTGCACCACCACCGATTTTTACAGAATATTTTTCAAAAGCTCTGAAATTTGGAGTAGTTTTTCTTGTGTCTACAATTTTAGCATTGTATTGTGCGATTGCATCTTGATATTTCCTTGTTTCAGTAGCAATACCTGACATTCTTTGAATATAGTTTAGTGAAACCCTTTCGCCCATAAGCAAATCTTTGGCAGGTCCTTCAATATCAGCAATTTTGTCACCTTTTTGAATTTCATCACCATCTTTAAAGTAAAATTTTATTCTAACATCATTTGAAAGAGTTTCAAAAACTGTTTTAAATACATCACATCCGCAAAGAATCCCCTCACTTCTAGTATTTAATTCTGCTTTTAAAAAATCATTTTCTCCGGCTAGATTTTCAGTTGTAATGTCGCCATAACCAATATCTTCCATCAATGCTGATTTAACGTGATCTTTTACATAAAATTTACTTAACATAATCCGGTACCTTATCTTCTTTTGTAATAATACTGTGTACACATTCTTCATTTGTTTGCGTGTAATCTGTTCTGTAATGAGCTCCTCGAGATTCTTTTCGAGTTAATGCTGAATTTGCAATCAAGTTTGCAACAATCAGCATATCACGGAATTCATACTCTTCTCTACTTATGCATTTCGAAGTACGTGGAAATTTTGATTTTAAATCGTTTAATTTCTTAAGTGCTGTCGCCAAAGAATTTTCATCTCTGAATATTCCTACATAATTCCACATAATATCCTGCAGTTGCTTTTTCATTGATGGAATATCTAGTTCTTCTGTGATATTGTCCTCATCTGTGTATTTATCCAGAATTGTTTTAATCTGTTCGTCAATCTGTTTCGGAGATTTAAGTTTTAGTGATTTTAAATATTCTGCAACAGAATAGGCACATACAACGCATTCTAATAATGAATTGCTGGCAAGTCTATTTCCGCCGTGCAAGCCAGTAGAAGAAACTTCCCCGATTGCATAAAGTCCGCTTATAGAAGTTTCTCCACGCAAATTCGTTTTTACTCCGCCCATATAATAGTGCGCTGCTGGAGCAACTGGAATAAAATCGTGAGCAATATCAATTCCGTTTTCAAGACACTTTTTAGAAATGTTTGGAAAACGTTTAGCAAGTTTTTTATTATCTATGCAAGTTGCGTTTAAATAAACGTTATCAAGTTTATTCTTTTTCATTTCATTAAAGTTTGCACGAGTAACAATATCTCGAGGAGCAAGTTCTTTGCGTTCATCGTATTTTTGCATGTATTCAACGCCGTCAGAGTCGCAAAGCTTTGCCCCCTCACCTCTAACTGCTTCTGATATTAAAAATCGGTTTTCTCCGCAATCAATTGCTAGAGCTGTCGGATGAAATTGTACAAATTCCATATCCTGCATAACAGCACCAGCATTATAGGCTAATGCTAAACCGTCCCCGGTTGCACCTGCGGGGTTGGTTGTATATTTGTATAATTGTCCAATTCCACCTGTTGCAAGGATTATTGCCGGAGAATAAATTGTTTCATATTCTTGGGTTTCGTCGTTATAAACAA
>USOK01000036.1 GCA_900556295.1 uncultured bacterium
CGAATTATCATCTTCTCCTTTCAGAATAAACACATCACCACTCTCTAAACCTACTATAATGTATTTATTATTAAAGCAAGGATTTATTAGCAAATGGTTAGCAAAAAATTTATATTAAACGCAGATGATTTTGGAATGTCAAAGGCATTCAACAGAGCAGTACTTGATGGTTATCACAGAGGTTTCTTAACGAGCGCAAGTTTATGTGCAAACGGAAAAGCTTTCAATACTGCAGTAAATGAAATAATTCCGGAATGTCCAAACCTTGGCATTGGTGTACATCTGAACATCATTGAAGGACGCTCATTAACTAAAGTACCAATGTTGACCAATAAAAGAGGAAAATTTAACAAAGGTTATGGACAGTTAATGTTATTATCCAATAATCCAAAATTCTTAGAGCAAGTTGAATTTGAGTTCAGAACACAGATTGAAACTATTATGAATTACACAAAAGTTGACCATATAGATTCACATGTTCATACTCATGCTATACCTAATATATTCAAAATTACAGCAAGGCTCGCAAACGAATATAAAATTCCTTATATTAGAACTCAACACGAAGAAATGTATTTTGTTCCAAGTTTCAAAAAACACTGCAATTTAAAATACCCGCCAAATATTTTAAAAATAATTTTACTTAACTACTTTACATCAAAAAATAAACCAATCGCCAAAGAATATGGTTTAAAAACGAATGATTACTTAATTGGGGTTGGCTATACCGGTTTAATGGATGATATGACGATAGAATACGGTCTTAAAGCTTTAGAAGAAGATTGTATTGCAGAAGCACTAATTCATCCTTGTCATTACGCAACATCAAACAAAAATCAACATTACACTGAATTTTTAATTACTCAAAATAAAGAATTAAAAGATAAAATTTCACGTCTTGGTTTTGAATTAACAAATTATAAAAAAGAATATGCACTTAAATAAAGTTATTTCAATAATACTGATTATAGGGATATTCGGAGCATTTACAAGTTTTGAAATCAGAAGAAAATCCGAAAAACTTGTACTTGGGATAATTAATCCATATCAAATTGAAGTTGATTTGAATGGGAATAAAGTCCTTGATGATGGAGAAATCATTTGCATTCCAAATCTCAAAGCTTTTACTTCCGATATATCGCAAAATCAAACAGAATTAGAAAAACTGCTGAATGTTTCTCATACAGATGCGCTTAAATTAGGATATTTAACAGACATTCTTGCAGAAAACTTGCTAAGTAATAAAAACGTAAAATTAATATACACAGGAGAAAACACTCCAAATTGTAAATATGCAGAAATCACTGTAGAAAATGAACTTTACAGCGAAAAACTAAAGAATAATGGACTCGGATTTGATGCAAAAGGGAAAACATCTCCAGTTTATAAAACCCAATTTGCAAAAGCTCAAAAACTTAAGCTTATAATTCTTAACCACAAGAGTAATAAATACCATACACTTGATTGCAAATACGGACTACTTGCGCATGATGCAATAGTTATCCCTGAAAAACAAAAGCCCGAAGACGCAAAAGCTTGCAAATATTGTCATATCAGTAAAGTTAAAAAGCATAAAAACAATAAGAGCAAATTTAAATTCAAAAAAATACCGCAATACCCTCTTTCGTTTTCTAATGGCAGTATTAAGATGTATCTAACCGATCTTACAACCACGTTAAAACCGGATAACAAATGTAATTCGCCTGTTTGTCATGAGATATTGAACCAAATCAACAATTCTAAACAATCTATTGATATTGCCCTATACGGATGGGATAACAATCCGACAATTTACAATGCACTTGTCAGAGCCAAAGCAAGAGGAGTAAAAATAAGGATAGCCTATGACACAAGCACAGAATCATTCTATCCTGAATTAAAAGAGTTTGTTAAGCTTGCCAACGAAAAATCAACTGACACTCCAAAAATTTTAATGCATAACAAATTCATGATTTTTGATAATTCTAGAATCATAACAGGTTCAATGAACTTTGCAAGTACAGGCTTGTCTGGCTTCAATACGAATTGTATTTTCTTTATTAATTCAATCGAAATAGCTCATATTTACACTGAAGAATTTGAACAAATGATTCAAGGGAAATTTCACAATTCCAAATCAAAAATTACTCATAGCACAATTATTCTCGGCAAAACCAAAGTCACCCCATTATTTTCTCCAAAAGACAAAATCACAACAACTAATATTATTCCGCTAATAAATTCAGCTAAAAAATATATCTACATTCCGGCATTCACAATTACACATGATGAATTCGTAAATGCATTAATATTAGCTAAAAATCATGGAGTGGATGTAAAAATTATAATTGATGCTACAAATGTTTACGCAAAACGCAGTAAAATAAAACCGCTACGGAGTGCCGGAGTTCTTGTAAAAGTAGAAAATTACGCAGGGAAAGTCCACTCAAAAAGCATTATTATAGATGATAAATACGTCATTGCAGGTTCAATGAATTTTTCAAAGAGCGGTGAAAACAAAAACGACGAGAATGTTTTGATTATAGAAGACACAACACTTGCAAAAGCTTATAGAGGATTTTTTGAATATTTATGGAAAAAGATTCCAGAAAGATACCTGCAACACAACGTAAGACCCGAAGGCAAATACTCAATCGGCTCTTGTTCTGACGGTATCGATAATAACTACAACGGTAAAATAGATAAAGATGATATCGGCTGTAAGTAAATTAATATTATCTAACAACTGTAGGTCGAAAATACTATTATGACAAACATACTTTAATTTGCACCCTTCTCTGAAATTTCAAAGCTATTACTATTCGCTAAGAAATTTCTTCTCTCTCAAGGGGCTAGATTAAAATATTTCGTTTAGCTAAACTTAAAATATCTATTATATAACTAAATAAATCAAATTCCTATAGAGCTTCTAATGCTGCAATTTTCATATCTTTAAAATCAGGTGTTTGCCCAAACCAAATTTCTTGTGCAGCAACAGCTTGATAAATCAGCATGTCTAGCCCAGTAATAGTTCTTAACCCAATTGCCTGAGCATCTTTAATCAATACAGTCTTTTTAGGATTATAAATCACATCATACACAACCGCATCTCGCTCTAGAGATTCTAGTGTTCTATATTCTAGAGGCGACATATCACCAGCCTTACCCAGCATACCTATTGGAGTAGTGTTTACAAGCATTGAAAATTCTCTCAAACTTCTAATATTTTCTATTTGGTAAACATTAAAATCTATAGACGGGAATTTTCTTCTGACATAATTCATCAAATCAATAGAATTCGGAATATTTCTCGTAAAAAATGCAATTTCTTTTACTCGGCACTCAGTCAATGCAACACAAGCTGCATGGGCAGCACCACCAGTTCCTAAAATAGCTACTTTTTTACCAGCTAAACTTATATCATTCGGGATTGCTCGTTTAAACCCCAAGACATCTGTATTATAAGCCTTTAACGATTTGTCCGCTTCTACATAAATTGTATTGACAGCTCTAGCCAAATCTGCATATTTATCAACCTCATTCACAAACAATGAAATAGGCAATTTCAAAGGAATAGTAACGTTAAACCCCTTATAACCATTACCTTTCAAAAACTTAACTCTATCCACAAGTGTGTCAGGCGGAGTCTCTAAAATATCATAAGTCGCCTTTACACCAAGGCTCTTAAAACCGGCCTCATGAATAACTTTTGAGAGAGAATGCCCCAAAGGATAGCCGATTAGCCCAAACTTATTTTCACGATTGTCTTTGACTATCGGTTCTTCAGGCTTTGCCGACTGACTAATAGGACTGCTTGAATACTTTGGGGGTTCTGTCATTCTGGAAGGACCAAAGATATATGATGGGACATCTGTTTTTACAGTTTCTTGTCTCATGCCGGAATATTCAACGTGTTGTGGAATTTGTTCCGATTGTTGAACTTGTTCATACTGCGACGATGGCTGCTGTGGTTGAACCGATTGAACAAATTGTGATTGCGTACTTGTACTAAATTGTGTTGTCGGTTGTTGCAACGGCATTTGAATTTGTTGAGTTTGTTGTTGAGCCAATTGTTCCTGAATAGTTTGTTGAACATATTGAGGCTGTGAATAATATTGAGTTTGCGACTGTGATGCAAACTGCGATTGCGATTGAGATTGAGCAACTTGGGATTGTGTTTGGTACTGAGTTTGCTCAGGCAGTGGGTATTGTGGTTGCGGAACAGGTTGAGGCTGAACACTCGGTTGAGTATAATTTGACGAAACCGATGATTGAGTTGCAACAGGTGTAGCCTGAGAAGTTGAAGTTGTTACTGTTTCTTTTACGGGCGAAGAAGTCCCTTGTGCTTTCAATTCTTCAACTGTTATTCCTAATTTTTTTGCTTTCTTTGCTAAATATCGTTCATACAATTCCGGATTCATTTTTATAAATTCCTTTTAGTAATTTTGCTGTTGGGCTGTCACCCCTAAACCTGCAACCTCGTATTAAACAATTAAATCGTCGGCATAGCAATGCCGACCCACGGCAATTATTCAGTAGCTTCTGTTTGTTCGGAAACTTCTTCTGCCTCTCTCTTGTAATTACATTTCATACTAGAACATGCAATCACAGTACCTTTTTTCAGAACTTTTTTCACAAGCAATGAACCACATTCTGGACATTTTTCTCCAGTCGGTTCGTTCCAAAGAGTAAAATCGCAGTTTGGATACTTGTCACAACCATAAAAAACAGTTCCACGTTTTGATTTTCTCTCAACGATTGTTCCTTCACCACATTTTGGACATTTAACACCTGTTGATTTGCGGAAAGGTTTTCTGTGCTTGCATTCTGCATTTGTACATTCCATATATTTACCGTAAGGACCGGTTTTAAAAATCATATCAGAACCACATTTTTCGCATTTCTCTTCGCAAACTTCAGGTTCTTTATTTTGTCCTTCTTCAGAACTTTCTTCTGACAATGCATTCAAAGACATCATAGTTTTACAATCAGGATATCCTGAACAGCCCAAGAATTGTGTACCAAATTTGCTTGTTCTTAAAACCATCGGTTTCCCACAATTAGGGCATTTGATTTTACTTTCAATTCTTACTCGTTCGCCTGTTTTCAATGCCTTATTAACTTCTTCAATAAACGGAGTATAGAATTCTTGTAAAACATTATCCCAAACAGCTTTTTTCTCTGCAATTTCATCGAGTTTGGTTTCCATGCCGGCAGTAAATTTATAATCCATAATATCCGCAAATTGAGCACAAAGTTGTTTTGAAACAGTTCGGCCTAAAAGTGTCGGATGCAATGCCTTATCCTTCTTTTCAACATATTTGCGAGTTTGAATAACCGTAATAATCGTAGCATAAGTAGACGGACGTCCGATACCGTGTTCTTCTAAAGCTTTTACTAAAGAAGCTTCATTATACCTTGGAGGAGGTTGTGTAAAGTGCTGTTTGGGTTCTACTTTTCTACACTTAACCTTATCGTCCTTCTCTAAATCAGGGATTTTAGCTTCATCCTTTTGTTCATCTTCATCAGCATCATTATAAACTTTCAAAAATCCGTCAAAAGTTACTTTGCTTGTTCCGGCTTTAAAAGTATAGTCACCCGCAGTAATTTCAACAGTTTTGTTTGCAACTTCTGCAGATGTCATTTGAGAAGACATAAATTTTTCCCAAATTAATTTATATAATTTGTACTGATCATTGTCCAAATATTTTTTGATACTGTCAGGAGTTCTTTCAGGATATGATGGTCTGATAGCTTCGTGCGCATCCTGAACGTTTTGTTTACCTTTCACGTAAACATTAGGTTTTTCCGGATAATATTTTTCACCATAATTATTGGTAATATAATCTTTTGCCATAGCTTGCGCATCGTCAGAAACTCTTACACTATCAGTTCTCATATACGTAATCAAACCGACTGGAGTACCGTCAATTTCCATACCTTCATATAATTTTTGAGCAACTTGCATTGTTTTTTGAACTCCAAAACCTAGTTTTGAACTTGCTGCACGTTGCATTGTTGAGGTTATGAAAGGAGCTGTTGGCTTGCGTTTTGTTGATTTTTTAGTGACCTTACTAACTTCAAAACTTTCAGGATAATTGGTCAAAAAATCTACTATTTTTTGAGCTTCATCTTTATTTTTAACAGTCTTTTCAATCGCTTTCCCTTTGATTTTAGAAAGCTCTGCGTCAAATGTTTTACCATCTTTATCTAACAAAGTATGGATTGACCAATATTCTTGCGGAACAAATGCTTCAATTTCGTCTTCTCTTTCGCAAATCATTCTTAAAGCTACTGATTGAACTCGCCCTGCTGACAAATTTCTGTTTCCAATCTGTTTCCAAAGAACAGGACTAAGCTTATAACCTACAAGTTTATCTAAAATCTGACGAGTTTGCTGCGCCTTTACCATATCCATATCAATTCCACGAGGATTTTCTACTGAATGTTTTACGGCTTTTGGCGTAATTTCGTTAAACACAATTCTAGAAATCTTTTCATCAGGCACTTTCAAAATCTGACGAACGTGCCATGCAATAGCTTCTCCCTCTCGGTCGGGGTCGGATGCAAGGTAAACACGGTCAACTTTTTTTGCCATATCATTTAATTTCTTTACAACATTTTGTTTCCCTGGGATAACCTCAAATTTTGGAGTAAAATGATTTTCTATTTCAAAACCTAAATTTTGAGTTGCAGGATCTTTTGTCGGTAAGTTACGTACATGTCCATAACTTGCTTCTATTTGATATCCATCACCCAAAATCTTACGAATAGTTTTGGATTTCGCAGGAGACTCAACTATAACCAATGCTTTTTCTTTTTTTTCAGCCGTTTTTGCCATGTTTTCTATACCACTCTCTTATATCTATCCCCGTCAACTTGTTTAATTATGCCTTTAAGCTCCATTGTTGTCAAGTACATAAGCAAATTATCAATACTTATCTTGGTAAAAGCCTGTAGTTCGTCGACGCTTTTTTCTTCTATCTCTAATGTTTCATATATGATTTTTTCATCATCACTTAAGTCAGGCAAACTAAACAAATTTTGCTGTTCAATCTTTACTTCCCAGCCTAGCGCCTCCAAAATATCATCAGCACAAGTTACGAGTGTTGCACCATTTTTAAGTAACTTATAAATTCCTTGTGTATTCTGATTAGTAATTAACCCCGGAATGCACATCAATTCTCTTCCCTGTTCTAGCGTCAAATTAGCGGTTATCAAAGCGCCACTTTTTAAAGAAGCCTCTGCGACAAGTGTTCCGTAAGAAAGTCCTGAAACAATTCGATTCCTTTGAGGGAATCTGAATTTTATCGGTTGAAATGTTGGATAATACTCAGTCAACACAGCCCCAGAGCCATCTTCAATCCGTTTATACAACTCTTTGTTTGCTGCAGGATAAGTATAATCAAAGCCACTTGCGATAACACCAATTGTTTTCAAATTATTATCTAATGCCGAAACATGCGCCGTGGTATCTATCCCTGAAGCCAAGCCTGAAACAATACAAATATCCGTTCCATTCAGTTCTGATATAATCTGAGACAAAGCTTCTCTTGCATAACTTGTTGCCCTGCGAGAACCAACAACAGCAAGAGTTCTATCGAAATTACAATCAGACAGGTTTCCTTTGTAATAAATAACAGAAGGAGGATCATCAATATTGCGTAGCATTAAAGGGTAATTCCCATCATCAAACGTCAAAAAGTTTATTCCTCTGTCGACGACTGCTTGATAAACTTTATCAACATCAACCCTATCTCTCAGCCGTAAAAAATTTTCAGCTTTCTTTACACTTAACCCCTCAATACCTGACAAATCAGATGCATTAAACACACTTTCAATATCGCCAAAATAATTGAACAGCCTTTGAATA
Source organism: uncultured bacterium (assembly GCA_900556295.1). Taxonomy (GTDB): domain Bacteria; phylum Cyanobacteriota; class Vampirovibrionia; order Gastranaerophilales; family Gastranaerophilaceae; genus Stercorousia. The sequence continues at coordinate 7,853 of USOK01000036.1, forward strand.
AAAGAACTGTCAATCTCTTCTATTGATGATAAAGCAACCCAGAATTTACGCATTTTGTTTTTTCTTTATTCTTTCTATTAACTCTTGAATCTTAGCTTTTTCTTCATCCGCAATGTCAAGATTTATGTAATCCTCAAAATATTCTATTGCATCTTCATAATCCCCTCTGGCAAAGAAAAGAATACCCGCTTTTTTATAAGCCGGAGCAAAAGCATCATTTCGAGCAATAGCTTTCAAAAAATTTGAAAGCGCTTTATCTATCTCATCATTTGCCTCATAAGATTCACCCAAGTAATAATAAATCCATGGATTTTCACTCTTATACTCTAAAACGTTTTCAAAATTTTCTATTGCACTGGCATAATTTCCCAGTTCAAAATGCACTCTACCTAAATCATAGTAAACATCATAATTATCAGGTTGTTTTTCAAGAATATTTTCAAGTTCGTCTATCGCAAGATCAAGCTTTGCATCTTCCATATAAAACCTTGCCAAATAGTGGCGCAAAACTAAATTATCGGGAATTTCAGCTAATCCTGTAGAAATAAGTCCTATTCCACTTCCCATATCTTTTTTGCGATAATAAATATCCGCCAAATTGATATAAACTTGAGGTAATTTAGGATTTAATTCTTGCGCACGCAAATAATGCTTTTCGGCCTTATCATATTCCCCTAAATTCGCATAACAAAGAGCAATATTATTATACAATTCTGCATTATCTTGACAAGTTTCTAAAACAGAACTAAAAGCATCAATGGCTTCTTTAAACTTTCCTTGGTTATATAATTCTACCGCTTTATCAACTTTTTCTTTTTCACTCATATTACAATCCCAATCCTATTCCACTGTTGCTATCATTGTTATCACCAGAACCGATATTTTTAATAACAGTACGAGTATTTCCATCAGCATGAAAGTCTTTCGGCTTCAGAGTCATTTTAATTTTGTCTGCATAAATGGTTCTCACACCTTGAGTAATACTCGAACGGCCTGTGAAATATGCTTCGTTCGGTTTTCCTTCTTTATTTGGATAAAGAGTAAGTTTCGGGCCAACAGCATAATAATCTTGATACCAAACACGAACATTTCCAGAAGCTGTAAAAATATTTCTATCCTGCGCATATTCTTGACGACTTGATTTCAAAACAAGAGTAGCTCCATCATCCGTAACAGTTTTAGATGTAGTATTTCCAGTAGCGGTTAAAATCTTTGTTCCTGCACTGTAATAAAATCTATTAGCATAAGAATCATTGCCTTCTTGTTTAATTCTTGCATTGCCAATTAATTCAATATCCTTCAAATCGCCGTTTTTATCAGTTCGAACTTTCGCCTTATCAGAGAATGTATCCAAATCTTTATACTTAATCGTAACCGCTCCAGTTGCAGTCATTAAGCCTGTTTTAGTGTCATATTCCTGTTCATTTGCATTAATCACTACAATAGGCGTTTTGCCGTCAAATACGATTGATTGAGTATCTCCTTGCGCCTTAACAACTTTTGTAATCAAAGACATTTTCAAGATATTCGCTTTAACTTCCCTTTTTTTATTTTTCTTAACCTCATATGCATAAGGTTTGTCATAAAATGTCGCAGTATCAAGCTTTTGATTTCCATCCATAGAAACATCTGCCCTATCACCAACAACTCTCAAGTCATCAACAGAAACTTTCACATTTCCATCAAACTTCAACTTATTTTCCTGCTCATTGTAACTTTGAGTTTTTGCTTCAATAATCAAGTCAGACGCCTGAACCGCAATTCCGGCAACTAATAAAGACAATATTATGGTTAAAATTAACTTTTTCACTTAATCTCCTTATCGCTGTAAACTCTAGATACAGCATTTCCAACAATTTTAAACTTTTCATAATTAGGACTGATTTCAACTTTATCAGCAGTTGCCAAAAGCTCATTTTTTCGTGTAATACGAACATTACCTTCCGCAAAAGTCGGAATATCTTTTCCTGACCAAACGAGTCTGTTAGCACGTAAAGTAGTCAAATCCTTTAAAACAATAAACGTATCTTCATACAAGATAATTTGTTCTTTTTTCTCGTTATAAGTACCTTTTGAAGACTCAAAACTCATAGAAACCTGATTTTCATCATCATAAAAATTTCCTATAACGTTATTAAGCATGGCAACCCCGTTTTTACTATCATAATTTCCGGTTTCACCATAAATTTCCCAATATTTTTTTTCATCTTTTGTTTCGGTAAGAATAATGCCATCAATAGAAGCTTCCTGTCTATCCTGATCCGTCTGAAGCTGACTTCTATTAAAGTTATGCGTAATAACTCCGGCAGAAATAAAAGCCCAAGCCAATAAAGCAACAATAGCCATAAAAGCACCAAAATAAGCTTTCTGTTTCTTACTTAAATTTTTAATTTTATCCAACAAGTCCATATATACTAATGTTAGCATAAATTCAAAATTTGCACAAAAAAAGATTTACGTTCTTAATATTTTGAAGATTTATTAGCAAAACACATGGAACAAGTAACAAATTTATAATAAATTATAAAGTGAATAAGTGAATAAGAGTTAAGAAAATAAGTTCATTTCGAGTGCTATGCACCAAAATTATTTTTTAGAAAGTAGGTTAGGGGTTCTACCGTAACAACAATTTTATTATTTAATCAACATTGCCAGATTCTGAATAAGATGAAAATCTACGCTGGACGCTAGATTTTCTGCCTTTTCAGAATGACATCA
>USOK01000037.1 GCA_900556295.1 uncultured bacterium
TAGTGTCCAGCGTAGATTTTCGTCTTATTCAGAATCTATCAATGCTGATTAAAGTTGAAGTTACATTGTCGGAATAGCAATTCCGACCTACTTTCTAAAACGGTCTACTCACTACTCTCTATTCATCACTCACTGACGATACGGTCTTTTCACGTCTCACATTTCTCTTTTCACTTTTATAACAGACTTTACATCTACGCACCCAAATACGTTTCAGTTTTTTCATGTTAAAATATTCGTATGCCTAAGTTATCTATTATTATTCCTGTTTATAATGTTGAAAAATATCTTCCAAAGTGTTTGGAAAGTATTTTGGGTCAATCATTTAAAGATTTTGAAATTATCTGCGTAAATGACGGTTCTACAGATAATTCATTACAGGTTTTGCAAACATATAAAAAACAAGATGGCAGAATCGTTATTGTGGATAAAAAAAATGAAGGTTCTGGTATTGCGAGAAATCATGGATTATCAACTGCACGAGGGAATTATGTTTACTTTGTTGACAGCGATGACTGGCTCGAAAATTATGCTTTAGAAAAAATGATTCACAAAGCTGATGAATGTGACACAGATATTTTGGTGTTTGGCGGACTTTCTTATTATGAAGATAAAGGCCAAAATGGAGCTTACAGCAAAAATAAATTACCAAAAAAATATTTGAACAAGATTGTCAGCGCAAAAGATATAAAAAAAGATGTTTTTAAATTTCCATCTACTGCGTGGACAAAGTTATATAAACGAGATTTCTTAATAAAAAACAATATTAAATTTCAAAATATTCGAGCAGGACAAGATCAGTTGCCGTTCTTTCATTCAATGATTACAGCCGAACGAATTGCAATTTTACAGGAAAACCTTTATTGCTATCGTAAAAATAGAATTGGTTCGGTCACAGCTGTAAAGAAAAAGAAGAATTTTTCTCCAATTTATGTTTTTTACAGCATTGAAGAACTATTGAACAATACCGGCAAAATGGAAGATTACAGAAACATTTTTGTAAACAAATATTTTTCAAAAGCAACATCATGGCTCGGGAAATTTGAGGAAGATTTGAAAACGGAATATTTCAAAGAATATTCAAAATTACTTGAACACGTAAAAAGTACCTACCCAAACGGTTGGTGGCAACATTTTAATCCAAAAGAAAACGACAGTTATTGGACTTTAAAATTCAAACAATTCTTTGCAAAGAAAGTCTAAAATTTTTATTTCTAAACTGCGTACTTCTGAGGTTTTATTATTTTAGAAATATCTTTAATCATTTTCAAAGTCTTTTTACTTAAAAGATTATATACTTTGAAAACTGTCATCGTAACACAAAAACTATACCGCAATACGGTCCAGTGATTTTGGATTTTTGATTACGTCAATTACGTTCATATCCTTGAAGCTGGAAATAATTTTTACATTTTCAGGATGTTTTGTATTCTCTTTCGCCAAAATCGCACCAATAATAGCTTCTAACTGTGCCATCGGCATCATATTTACAGGCAAATCAAGACCCCATTCCAAGCGGAGCGTCTGCTGCAAAAACTTACAATCCGCTGGAGAACGTTCTTTATAGCAAGAATCCAAATGCAAACTTTGACGAGTCAAATATAGTTCAAATCGATTGATTTCAATACCTTTCTCTGTTAATGATTTAAAATAATCACAACCTCTTGTTGAATATCTATGCGTCCACCCGTCACGATTTGGGATTAACTTGTTTGTAGATACTTGCTGATAAGGTTTTCCGAGTATTCTCCATTTACCATTAAGCATTGTTCTATCCCAAATTAATGATGCACAAATTTTCGAATACTTCAATGAAGGGTAATTATCAAAAAAGAACATTACATCATTCATTGTATAAAGTTTGTCAACAAGTATAAGGTTGTTGTCCTCATCAAGAACCGCAACCCCGCTATCCATGCCTGATGAAGCGGACATAGCCAATCCTATGTAGTAGTTCATATTTTTACTCCATCAATTGTGTAATAATTATTGGTTCGTCATCTGTAACAAGAACAGAATGTTCAAAGTGAGCAGAAGGTTTCTTATCCACTGTACTAACAGTCCATTCATCGTCTGCTACCTCTACTTCATCACAGCCAAGGTTAAGCATAGGTTCAATTGCAATTGCGTAACCTGGTTTCAACAAAGTTCTATCGCCAACTTTGTAGTTAAAAAGAAACGGTTCTTCGTGCATTTCGTGCCCAACACCATGACCGCCGTATTGACGAACAATACCTAATTTTTCTCTAACTGCAACAGCTTCAACCGCTCCAGAAACATCATCAAGAACATTTCCAGCCTTCATTTGCGCAATTCCCGCAAACAAAGCTTCTTCTGTCGCCTTCAAAAGTCTTTGGCATTCATCGCTAACTTTTCCAACAGGATAAGTCCAAGCGCCATCACCAACCATACCGGCATAAGTTGCACCGACATCAATACTAATAATATCGCCTTCTTTAACGATTTCGTCCTCGTGTGGAATTCCATGGACCACTTTTTCGTTAATTGAAGCACAAATTGATGCAGGGAAACCGCTATAGCCTAAAAATGTAGGAATAGCACGTTCTTTTCTGATAATATCGTGTGCAATGCTATCCAATTCTTTTGTACTAATTCCAGGTTCAATAACCTCACGCATTTTTTTGTGAACAAGGGCTACAATATGCCCTGCGTGTCTAATTCTTTTGATTTCATCACGTGATTTTTTATGTATCATGATAAGCCTCTTTTAGTTAAGTGAAAAGTGAAACGTAAAAAGTGAAAAGTTCATTTCATTCGCTCCTGTGCGACAGCACGTATTTGCTCTTTTCACGTCTCACATTTAACGTTTCACTTATTTAATTACTTCCAACAATCTTTCCCAAACTTCGTCAATTGTTCCGTTTGCGTCGATTGATTTTAAAACACCTTTTTTAGTATAGTAGTCAACAAGAGGAGCTGTTTCTTTGTTGTATGTGTCAAATCTTGATTGAGCAACTTCTCTTGTGTCATCTTTACGTTGAGTTAATTCTGCACCATCTTTGTCACAGTGTCCTGCTGTTTTTGGCGGTTTGAATTCTAGGTTGTAAATTTCCCCACAAACCGGACAAGAACGACGATTTACAATTCTTTCAACAAGAATGCTTGTATCAATATCAAAATATACTGCGATAAATCTTGTATCTTCGCCGTTGTCAATTTCTTCGTTCATTTTTTCAAGTTCGCCCGCTTGTTCAACACTTCTAGGGAAACCGTCCAAAATGTAACCGTTTTTGCAATCGTCTTGTGATAATCTGTTTTTGATAATTCTTGTAACAAGCTCAACAGGAACCAATTGTCCTTTGTCAATGTATGATTTTGCTTCTTTTCCAGCTTCTGTTTCACCTTTGATTTCAGCTCTCAATAAAGATCCTGTATCAATGTGAGGGAAATTCAAATATTCAGCAAGTTTGTTTGTTTGTGTACCTTTACCACAAGCTGGTGGTCCTAAAAAAATCAATTCTTTTTTTGTCATTTTAAATCTCTCTTTCATTTTTCTCTACTTATGGTTTTATCATACATCAAGCAAAATTTGAGTTCAAGAAAACTTTTATTCATACAAATAAATTGTTGAACAACCCACTCCCTCACCATGTTTACAATCTTCTTTTAAAGCTTCTTCAGTAAGGTTATTTTTATTTATTGGAACCAGTTTATTTTTGTAAATATGAACAAAGTAAATATCCTTTCCTGCGACATTCGGCTTTTTCAAAGCATTTACATCAATTTGCATCCACCCACAAGTTGTTAATCTCCCTGGATAATTTTGGCTATATTCTGAGCAGTCACTTATATGAAACCTAAATTTTACAGAATATCCACTCGTAGTAACTATTGTAGGCCAAGAAGCATTTATATTTACATTACTTAACCCAATAACTGCTCCATTTAAAAAAGTTGAATTCTCTTGACATTTATTTGGGGTTGTCGCATTGCAACTTTCAATAACTTTAAGTTTTTCAGCAAACAAATTTCTTAAACAGGCATCATCAAAATCCCTACATTCAGACATATATAAACCACCAGCCTCAGAATTCAGTAATTGATGAACTTGTGACAACTCACTATATGCTTTTTTATACCCCGTAATCCAATGCTTTTTATTAATACTATTAATCAACGTCGGCATAGTCAATGCCGCAACTACTCCTATAATAGCAAGAGTAATCAGAACCTCCGCGAGAGTAAAGGCTCTTTTTTTACAATTAACCAAATTAGTAACGCAGATACCCTCTAAACCATTGGTATAAGGCGTTATCCGACTATTGCCCCCCCGTTGAATTTAATTACTTTCTTGTTAATTATTAATTCCTCTCTTTTTCTGTAATTCAGACTTTATCATAACAAATTTATACAAATTTTTCAATTTGTTACGATTTGGATTATAGCCTCAATCTAAAAAAGGCTAAAAATCTTGCATTCAGCATAGATTTTCAGTCTTTTCAGAATGACATGAATTGCTACTATTTAAGGCAATAACTAAACTGAAACATAGCTATGATTGCAGCATGTTCATAATAATATAGGCTATAAAAATACCCTCCAGAAAGGAGGATATTTTTATAAAATAAAGTAACTCATAAGCCGTGTTCTGTTTTTAAACAATCATCTGTCTGGTATTGAGATTACTCCCAATCTCTAGCGATATTTTAGAAGTGGGCGGACAGCCTTTATAGCCTTCAATTTAATCTTGCATTCTGTAGGGGGTTGCCTAGCCGATATCTCTCGATATCGCTGGTGAAGCTCTTAACTCACCGTTGCACCATCGCTCGTACTTTTAAAGCCGTTAGCAGTATCATTCCTGTGGTCCTATCCACCGGTTCACACCGTCCGGAGTTTCTCCGGCTACTCGTCCTTGAATGCACGGACTTTCCTCACCTTATTAGGGCGCGATTGTTCGGTTACTTTAAACCTTAATTATCTTTTATTGACGTATTTATTGTAGCATAATCAACAGCTTTTGCGTCGTCCGGATCAATTCTTAATTTTCCTGTTGCTAAAATCTGTACAACATATTGGTCAAAATCATCTGCGCTGCAACCTTCATCTCCTTCTCTACAATTAGGGTCTGCATCGCCGTTTACATCAATAAGAATTTCTGCATTATTATTATTGTCAAAACTTGGAGCGTTTACAGGAGTCCATTTGCCTACTGCATTATGCAAGTCCCATTTTACACCGTCTGATGTGTAATAAACTTCATTGTCTGCAGTTCTCTTTACATTTAATCTGGAAGCAAAAAGGTGGGCAAATTTGGTTGTGCCAGAATAAGTTTCGCCTTCAAAAACCTTCTCATTTGTGTAATCAAAACCGTATGCACAGTATATATTTGCGCTTTCTGATTCTGCAACATCTACATCAGAATCACAAACTTCACGCATGTCAGGATAAAGTCTTTCATCGTTAATCAATGTGCTGACAATTTGCTCTGTTGTATAAAAACTTTTTTTAATCATCATTTTATTTTTATTTGGTCTTGTTTTCATAATCGCAGGGGTTACTACTGCGACCAAGATCCCGATTACCGCCATTGCAACCATCAATTCGGTAAGAGTAAAACCTTTTAATCTTCTCATAAAAATCCTTCCTGTCTTGTCTTTCTTTATATATAATAACATATTTGATTGTTTTTTTCAATAAAAGAATTTATTCTAAATGACTCTCCTACCGATGAATTGTGCCGAGTTATATTGTATGTAAATATTTATTAACATATTAGCAAAATAATCTGTTCAGATGAGTTAATATATCATTCAATCTGATAAGATATCATGAGAGATTGAATAAACAACGAGGGTTAGACGTATGGTCGATAACAGGTCGGCAGGATTCTTCGGAATCGGTGGATCTTTTAATTTCAAAAGCGGAGACATTTCCGGAACAGCAGCCAAGACTCAAGATGACAAAATGGGGCAGGGCGGAGAATATTTTGCTCAGCAAAAACAGGCTGAGGAAGAAGAAGCTTCTGATAGCCAAAAATACACCGACAGAAGTGCTGTTTTGAGAGCGACGCTGAATTCACTTGCGATGATGAATGTTGCAAATGTTATTAATTCTCGTAAAAAAGCCCTAGAAGAACAAAGAGAACGAGATCGAAAAAAGAATAGTCAAGAAGAAAATAAAAAAGAAAATGCCGAACAAGAGCTTGAAGAAGAGTTTTATAACATTGCTAGAGAAATGAAAGAAGGTAAGTAAAGAGCCATAATAATTGCTATTGACTGTTTACATTTTAATTTAAGCAACTGCTTCTTCTTTTTCATTATCTTTTTTGATAAATAAGAATTCACCTTTGTAAGAAGGTGCAGAACCATTTTTGTCTTTACCTGTAGCCAAGCTGATAATGCTGTTGAATTTTGGTGCATTTTCAGCTTTTTGAGTGTTGCCTACACCTTCATTTAATGCAACAGTAATTTTACCTTCAACATTTTTTTGAATGTTTTGAGCAGCTTGTGTGTTCAAGTATTGAATAGATTTCAAAACATCTTGGCTCAATTGAATTTGCATTCCAGAATTGTTCATTGCAACTTGACGGGCAACTGTTGTATCAACATTACCTTTGTACAAATCAATACCAATATTTTGAACATTTTTAAAAATATTGTTGTTTACAGATGATGAACTAGTGTTATATTGGCTGTTTTTTTCAGCAGCACGTTTCAAAATCTCGTTTGAAACTTGTTTCAAAGTAGTTGTATCAATGCCTAATTTGTATTGTGCGTTGTAAACACTCATTGTCATATCCGTTAATCCCTTTTTATTGTTTCCTTATTATGTTAATCGGCAATTTGTACTGAAAACTTTAAGATTTTCTGTTATGTTTGTAACAATACTTAATAAACTGGAAATTTTGGGCAATAAAAAGAAAAATTTTAACTTTATATATATATACGAAGTATATAATCGAGAGAATAACTATGAGCTTAGATAATCTTATATATGGATTGAGTAATGTTAATGCTGTAATGGGCAGTGCACTCGGGTATTCCAGAGACAAAAACGATGGATTAAGTACCGGCGGAGCTCTTGCAAATTTTGGCATGAATGTTGCAAATGGTATGATGAGAAATTATGCCGCTAAGAATATTTGGGAGAATTCCGGAAGTTATCTTGGTTATGCAATAAATTCATCTGCAGGGTACGGCAGTTCAGAGGCAAATACTAAAGCTACAACAGGTCTTTTGGGAGCGTCATTGTTGACATCTCCGTACGGTTTATTTGGCATGATGAGTCCATATTCGACTATTTACGGTTGTGGACCTTACGGCGGAGGATATTGGAACAGCGGATTTTTCGGTGGCGGATGTGGATGTAACTCTCCATTTATGTTTGCCGGGCCGACGATGTTTGGCATAAATGGTTTTTGGTGCTAATAAGTGAATAGGTGAAACGTGAGAAGTGAAAAGACCGTATCATTAGTGAGTGGTGTATACCGCTGATACGAACTTAATGCCCTAGCGCCTTAGTAACCTAGTAACTTTCTTATGATTTGTCATAAATTTTAACATGCTCCTTGATTTTTATAATTTTTAATATATTATAAGAATACACAAACTAGCTAGAAAAGGAAAATTAATTATGTCAAAAAAATGTGATGTATGCGGAAAAGCACCGATTAAAGCAGCGAAACTAACATTCTCTCATAAACAAATCGTTCACACACAAGAACCTAACCTACAATCTGTAAAGGTTTGTGTTAACGGAACAACTAAGAGAATTAAAGTTTGTACTTCTTGCTTAAGAGCAGGTAAAGTTCAAAAAGCTGTTTAGTATCGTTTTAAAACGATGAAAAGATTAAAAAAGGAACCTTTTTGAGGTTCCTTTTTTGTTGTTAAAGATTTTTATATCAAGCTACATAACAGATTTTCTAATTAACTTATGATCAAATACAAATTGGAAGTTTAATGTGTCTGCATCGCCTGCCATTTTTGGAAATCTTGCAAACGGAATCGTTTTTTCTACAGCACTGATAATTGAACGGTCTGTAGCGGTGTCGCCTGACGGTTTGGCAAATTTGTAGTTTTGAAGGCTTCCATCAGCTCCGATTTGTGTAATAAGAATTGCTTGAGTGTTACGTCCTGATTGAGGGGGAACCCAGTTTGAGTTAATAAGATTTGCTGTTTCTGCGACATATTCGCCAAGGTTCGTGGCAGAAGTTTGTCTTTGTGATGGTAATTTTACTGTGTATGCGACATTTTTGATATTTGAGTTTGAATAATTGCTTGTTGTAGAAAATGCACTTTGTTCAAATTCATTGTTTGAACGAGCTTTAGCTAATGCTCTGTCTGCAACAGTGTTTATTGCATAAGTGTGTGCAAAATTTAGGAAAGAGTCGCCCTTAACAGGTTTCATAAATACGTGGGCGTTATAAAACACGGCTTTTGGTTTGTATGAACTTTCTTCAAAATCGCCGGCATTAATTACGCCGATGTAGTTATTTGAAGAGTTTGATTTTAAGTAAGCGACTTGTTCCGGCTTGTTCCCTGATTGAAATCTGATGGCATATACACATTCATTTGCGTTAATGTTACTTATTGAATCTTGGTCTATGTATAGGTTAAAGTTTGGAATATTTGTTTCAACAGTTTGCCAGTTTGCTGCATTTGCGCAAGTAGTAGTTGCAAGCAGTGCCATAATTAATAAAAAAGTCTTTTTCATTTTACCCGCCTTTTGATTTTAATTACTTTTATTAAATAAAAAACACACTTATAAAGCAATACATAATTTGAGATTAGACAAAAGGAAATTTGTTGTAGAAAATATATTAAGTCTTGTTACAAGATTACAAAATCTATTTGTCTTTTTCGTATATATAAAATAGAATATAAGTGGAGAAATTTTGAGGGATAAAAATAAATGATATTAGAACAAGAGTTGAAGGGAAAGACTTTATCTCCACAAGAAGTGAGAAGTATTTTAAAAACAGATAATAAAGAAATCGTTGAGTTGTGCAAACGCGCATCAATTTTGCCTAAGAAGAATAGTAAAGGTCAAACATATTTTTCTTACGAAGAAGTGAAGAATCTTAGACGTGTTCAGGCTATGAAAGAAACCCCAATGATGCCTGCAAAAACTGCGCCAAAACAACCTTCTGCAATTATGAATATTCTTTCGTCTTTGAAAGATATGGAAAATAAACTTTCTAACAGGATTGCAAAAGTTATAGACGAAAAACTTGAAGGCATGGATGAAGTTGTCGTAGAACTTATTCGTTGCAAAACTGATAACGAAACATTGAGACAAAAAATTATCGATTTGAATAAAGAAATTTACCAACTGAAAAATGACTTGAATTCTTATAAGCCAGTTGGATTGGGCTTTTATAAGAAAAAAGAAAAACATGTTTGGGAATAAATTTAATTAAAAAGATGCAAAACAGGCAAAGGGATTAAAATATTATGGCTACAAAGGAAAAAGAAATAGGTGCTCCGGCTAATACTGATGAAAGAGCAAAAGCCTTAAAACTTGCAATTGAAAAGATTGAGAAGGATTTTGGTAAAGGTTCTATTATGAAACTTGGAGATAAGGCAACTGTTAATGTTGATGCAATTCCGACAGGTGCGTTGTCGCTTGATGTAGCTTTAGGTATTGGTGGGATCCCTCGTGGTCGTATTATTGAAATTTATGGCCCTGAAAGTTCCGGTAAAACGACCCTTGCACAACATATTGTTGCTGAATGCCAAAAAAGAGGCGGTATTGCAGCGTTCGTTGATGCTGAGCATGCTCTGGATCCTGAATATGCAAGAAATTTAGGTGTGAAAGTTGATGACTTACTGATTTCGCAACCGGATACCGGTGAACAGGCGCTTGATATTACTGAAGAACTCGTTCGTTCTGGCGCAGTTGATATTGTTGTTGTTGACTCTGTTGCGGCTCTTGTTCCAAAAGCTGAAATTGAAGGTTCAATGGAAGATCAACAGATGGGGTTACAAGCTCGTTTGATGAGTAAAGCGCTTAGAAAATTGACGGGTATTATCGGCAAAACTAACACTACAGTGATTTTTATTAACCAACTGAGAATGAAAATAGGTGTTATGTATGGTAACCCTGAAACAACTACAGGTGGTAACGCATTGAAATACTACGCATCAGTTCGTATGGAAATTAAGCGTACAGAAGGCGTAAAAGGTGATGATGGAGATGTTGGAAACCACGTAAGAGTAAGGGTTTTGAAAAACAAAGTTGCTCCTCCATTTAGAACAGCTGAATTTGATATCATTTTCGGAAAAGGAATTTGCAAAGTCGGAAATATTCTTGACGTTGCCGTAAATCTTGATATTGTTAAAAAGGCAGGTTCTTGGTTCAGTTTTAGGGAAGAAAAATTAGGTCAAGGCAGAGATAAAGCTCGTGATTTCTTGACAGAAAATCCTGATATTTTGAAAGAAGTTGAAACTCTCGTGAGAGAAAAACTTGCAGCACCAAATCAACCTGTAGAAGAAGCTGTTGAAAGTTAGATACATATATGCAAAGTCTAGTTACTAAGGTACTAGGCATTTATATAAGTGAAAAGTGAAACGTGAGAAGTGAAAAGACCGTA
>USOK01000038.1 GCA_900556295.1 uncultured bacterium
GAAGCCAAATAGATTTGGGCAAGATGTATTTTTGTTTATTATAAGAAAGAATGGTTTAACTCCTGGGAAAGATTGTACTACTAAAAATAGTGCCGGAGAATGTACAGGTGGAGCAGCTCATATTATTTTAAATGGTAATATGAAATATTAAATCCAGACTTTGAATTTGCCAGTTTGGAGAAAATATGCTACAATGGAGCTATGAAACAGAATATTCCAACAATTGTTGTTACTGAACAGGATAGTACTGCAGAGTTATTGAAATTATTTCTTCAAGAATTTGAAGGCTTTTCTTACCTTGCGTCTGTTGCGGATTATTCAAAAGCCTATAATGGGATTAAGGAACTTGAAAAAGGATTGGTTATAATTGATATTTCCGAATATCCGGAACAAGCTTTGAATTTTGTTTCTAAGATTAATGTGGAATTCCCTGATTGTCGTGTAATAGCGCTCTCAGACAAACCTGATGTTGATTTGGTGATTCGTGCAATGCGAGTTGGTGCGACCGACTTTTTACCTTTACCTTTGATTAAAAAGGAATTTTTTGAAGTTTTGAGTAAGCTTTATAACGATTTGACAGGCGGTAAACAAAAAAAATCGAAATGTCGAGTTATTACTGTTTATTCCAATAAAGGTGGAGTTGGAAAAACTTCAGTCGCAACTAATTTAGCGTACGAGCTAGCGAAAATTACTAAAGAAAATGTTGCTTTAATCGATCTGAATTTCCAACTTGGAGATGTTACCACATTTTTGGATCTGAAGCCGTCTTTTAATATTTCTTATATGTTGCAAAATATAGATAAGATTAATGAAGATTTTTTACTTTCAACTTTAGAAAAGTATAAAGACACAAGTTTATATGTTCTCGCGGATCCGCCATATTTTAAACAGGTTGATGACGTGCCGTCCAGAGATATTACAAATTTGTTTAATATATTGAGAGATACGTTTTCTTATGTTGTAGTTGACACTTCTGCCGGCTTTGACAGAAAATCAATTACCGCACTTGAAAATTCAGATATGATTTTTCTCGTAAATATTGTTAATCTGCCTGCTATTAGAAATTGTCAGCGTTGTTTAGAATTATTTGACAAACTTGGTCTTGATGAAGAAAAAATTCAGATTTTGATTAACAGATATATGGAAAATGATGAGATTAAGGCAGAAGATGTTGAAGAAGCTGTTGGTAGGAAGATTTATTGGAAAATTCCGAACAATTATTTTACGATGATGTCTGCTATTAACAAAGGTGTTCCGGTTTCTAATATAAATCCGGATGCTAATGTTACTTTGAGCTACAAAAATTTAGCCTTAATGGTGTCAGATAGTATTTATCGGCAGAATTTGCTCATAAAAAGTGGAAGGGATTAATTGTTGTGTTACAGAGCAGTAAGTTAAGTAATAGATTTAAAAAGGTTGAAAAAAAAGAAATAAAAATACCTGCAAAATTGTCTTTCCCTCACAAAAAAATGTCAGACAACAATTCTACTGAACTAGAAAATTATAATAAGACAGTTGTTGAAACTTCTCCATTGATAGAGGATGATATTAAACAAGCATTGATTGAAAAAATTGATGCAATTCCTGTATGGACAGATTATTCTGAAGAAAAGCAAAAAGAATTGATCAATAGTTTTGTTGATAAAAAATTGTTTGATGAGAATTTTTCTATGCAAGCTGAGGATAAACAAAAACTCATAGATGAACTGTATTCAACAATCTCTGGTCTGGGACCGCTGGATTATCTTGTAGCACAAGAAAATGTTGAAGCGATTTTTGTTAATGGTACAAATAGTGTACACATTGAAATCGATGGTAAAATATTGAATACGGAAATGGCATTGAATGAAAAACAATTAGGTTGTGTTGTTGGGAATATTTCAAAGCTGTCAAAGGTTATTATAAATGAGTCGAAAAATATATGGAATGTTAGAATAGATAATCTTCTTATATCGCTTGTTATGCCAAAAATTTCTATTTCAGGCGTCAACATTTTTATTAGAAAACTTAAAAATGCAGATAGAGATTTTATTATTGACAGTTCAATGATGTCAAAAGAAGTGTTTGATTTTTTGTTGTACATAATTGATGAAAAGAAAAACATTGTACTTTCCGGGGATATAAATTCCGGTAAGACTACTTTACTTGAGGCTTTAATAAATTCCGCTATAAATGATAAGAGAACTGTTTTACTAGAAGATTCACATTGTATTGCCTATAATTCCAGTTTAATTATGGCTTATAGTACATCTTTTAAAGACGCTGATTTTGAACTGTTATTGTCTAATATTCTAAAAATTGAACCGGAGTATATTGTTTCGGATTTGAATACTCCGATTACTGAAATTATGGATAGAAAAGGTGTAGTATCTACATTGAGAGCATGTTCTGTTGATGCGGCTTTTACAAAACTTGTAAATAGTTTTGCTAAATATGGAAATTTGTCTGAAAAATTGGCTAAAACAACAGTATTAAACAATTATGATTATATAATTCAAATAAACAAACTTGAAAATGGCAAAAGGGTTGTTACATCTATTGTTGAATTGACTCCTGCAAGATCGGCAGCGTTATCTGTTAGAACGGTGTCCAAACTAGTTAATGGTAAATATGTTAATGATTTTCCTCAACCTTTGACTTCAATCCTTGCCGATTCTTTAATTGCGCAATCAGGTTCGATGAGCTCCCGTTTTTATAATCAGAATTAGTTTTGCTGTTCATATTGTTGAATATTGTTTTCATTTTAGATTCGTTTACAAAACCCGAAGAAATTTGGTCAATTCCAGGGCTGATGAATTTACGCATAATTTGTTTGTCAACAAAAGTATTTACAGGATTGACAAGTAGTAATAATGCTGTAAAACCGCCGATTGTTTTTAAAAGTTTGTTTTTGAAGATGAGTGATTTTTGGTATTCTTTTAATGCGTTTCTTGTTGCTTGATATGAATAGTCACCGTCTTTGTACATTTCTTTCATTGTTGGTAGAATTTTTTTATATTTCTTGTAAATTCGTCGTGGAACGTTATGTTTGTCATCATTTTTTAATGCTGTAAGTATTTTAAAGGTGTTTTTGGCGTTTTCTTCTGCGAAAGCAAGGACTTTGGCTTTATCTGCTGAAAGTAAAGTGTAACGCTGTGTAAATAGCTTGTTCCATGTCCTTTTGAAGATATTTGCTGTTTTCTTTTCGTTTTGTCGTGAGTCAATTTTGTTTTGCAGAGTTGTTTTTATTACTCGGCTAAATTCTTCATAACTGCTCAACGCAGTTCCATGTGCCTGATCAATTACGCTTTTAGTGTGTTTATAAACGGCATCTTTGGTGTTCCCGTTAATCCCCCATTTGTCAAATTGTGCAAGAGGTGAGATTGCACTTTGCGCTGCAAAAATTACGGCAGGTAATGCGATTAGGGATGTCATTCCCTGAAAAATTGCTCGTTTTAGTGCTCTTTTTCCACTTGGTTTGTAGCTATCTTTATCATTTTTGTATTTGTCATAAAGATCAGCTCCTAGGTATAAAAATGTTGGAGCCCATAAGGCTGTACCTAGACGAGGGGCGATTTCGGATATTGCTGTACCAATTTCATTAGAATAAGACATCAAAACTGGGACCTTCTTATTCAGCGGATCTTGGTATTTGTGCTTCTTATGATCCTTATCAGGTTGAGCTTTTGGAAAACTACCCTGTGGTTTTATTTGATTTATTGTACAAACTGTATTAATCAATTTTGGGTACCATGTCAAAATTAAACTATAGTCAGTTATATATAACCACGTAAAAAATTTTTTTGCTAGTATTTTTGCTTAATGTATAATTTTGTTATGGTTAGAAAATTTAAAATATGTTCAAAATATAAACCAGCTGGAGATCAGCCAAAAGCAATTGAACAGCTTGTTGAAGGTCTGAAATCTGGGGATGATGCTCAAACTCTGTTAGGGATAACAGGTTCTGGTAAAACTTTTACAATTGCTAATGTTATTGAGAAAATTCAAAAGCCAACCTTAATAATTGCACATAACAAAACGCTTGCAGCTCAATTGTACAATGAGTTTCGTGAACTTTTTCCTGATAATGCTGTAGAATATTTTATTAGTTATTATGATTACTATCAGCCGGAGGCTCATATTCCGAGAACAGATACATTTATTGAAAAATCTGCATCTATTAATGAGGAGATTGACAGGTTGCGTCACAATGCAACAAGATGTCTTTATGAACGAAATGATGTAATTATTATTGCATCCGTAAGTTGTATTTATGGTTTGGGGTTACCAGAAAATTATTTTAAAGGCTCTGTGGAATTAAAAGTCGGCGATGAGGTTGAAAGAGATGATCTGCTAAAACATCTTGTCAGCGTTCAATATACAAGAAATGATTTGGTTCTCGAACGTTCAACATTCCGTGCTAGAGGTGATATTGTTGAAATAATGCCTGCTTATGAAAAAATTATCACTCGTATTTATTTCTTTGGTGATGAGATAGAAAAAATTGTTAAAATTGATAATGTTACCGGAGAAATAATAGAAATTCCGGAATCTGTTGTTATTTATCCTGCAGTGCATTATGTTTCTAACGATGAAAATGTAGAAGAAACAATTAAATTAATTCGGGAAGAATTGCAACATAGACTTGTTGAGTTACAAAATCAAAATAAACTTGTTGAGGCGCAAAGACTCGAACAGCGTGTAAAATACGATATTGAAATGATTAAGGAAATGGGATATTGTTCTGGTATAGAAAACTATTCTAGAATTATTGAACGTCGTCCGATAGGCTCTGCTCCTGCGACACTTCTGGATTATTTTCAAGGAGATTTCTTAACTGTAATTGATGAATCTCACGTAACTTTACCACAATTAAAAGGGATGTACCATGGTGATGCTTCTCGAAAAAATACGTTAATTGAATATGGTTTTAGATTGCCTTGTGCACGAGATAACAGACCCCTTAAAAGTGAAGAATTCTTCAGCAAAGTTCATCAAAAGATTTATATTTCTGCAACTCCGGCAGATTTTGAAAAAGAGACATCCAGTCAGCTTGTTGAGCAAATTATTCGTCCTACAGGACTTGTTGATCCGAAAATTTCTGTCCGTCCAATTGAGTCGCAAATTAATGATTTGAAGATTGAAATTCAAAAACGTACAGAGAAGAATGAGCGAGTTCTGATTACTACTTTAACTAAACGTATGGCAGAAGATTTGACAGATTTCTTTGTTCAAGAAGGAATAAAAGTTCGTTATTTGCACAGTGAAATACAATCTCTTGAGCGTGTTGAAATTTTAAGAGATTTACGTCTGGGCGAATTTGACGTTCTTATTGGTGTAAACCTTTTAAGAGAAGGTTTGGATATTCCGGAAGTTTCTCTTGTTGCGATTATGGATGCTGATAAGGAAGGGTTTTTGCGTTCTGAAACAAGTTTAATTCAGACAATTGGACGTGCTGCACGTAATGCGTGTGGCGAAGTTATTATGTATGCAGACAGAATGACAGAGTCAATGGAAAAAGCTATTACGGAGACAGAAAGACGTAGAAAAATACAAATGGATTATAATAAAAAATTTGGTATAATTCCGCAAACAATTAAAAAACCGATTGAAAATAACCTTTTGTCGCTTGTTGCAAGCTATAGGGATTTAGAAGATATTGTTGCCGAAGAAATGGTTGATATGGGGATTGATAAGAAGGATTTACCAAAACTTATCGAAAAACTTGAAAAAGACATGCACAAGGCCGCCAAAATTCTTGACTTTGAACGGGCTGCTGAAATTCGTGATAAGTTAAAGAAAATGCGTGAAATGCTTGATGGAAAGATGTAAGTGATAGTTCCCCTACATTTGCTTTATAATGCCAACGATTGCCTATATAATCTTATCTCGATTTTCTTTGGTTCCGATTGCTTCGTAATCTAATTGTGCTAAGTAGTGTCCGCACATTGCAAGGTTAAATACCAAAACCATACACCAATAGAATACAGCTATTGGATGTGGAAGTCCGAAAAATACCCATATTACGTAAGATACTGGTACAAGTAAAATTGCGTTTGCGATTAAAACTAATGGAATCATAAACAAAACAGAAATTAGAATGTCTATACATGATTCTGAAATTGTTTTAAAATTGTATGCATCTGCAATTTTAAAGCTTTTAGCGTAGCATAAATATCCTGTCAAGATTATTGATCCGAACAAGCCCCAAACGATAGCTTGAAATACGTGTAGAGTATTAGGTTCAGTGAATATGTTTGTTAAAAGTCCGTTAATAAAACATGCAAGCCAGCAGTTAATGGCAATTGAAGGTCCTAGAGCTATTGTCCCTTTTATGCCGGACCAAATAATTGAAAATATATTGAATGACGGTAAAACTGCATCCTTACCATTTCTTACGTTAGTTGTACATTTTATAAAAATTCCGAATAATAAAAGGAATGTTATTGAAAACATTGCCCAAAATCCACCCAAATTCCCTTCTGAATAAAGGTAAACACAATAAAATACAGGGATTGCAAATATTATATATTTTAAAATTGCGTTATTGTCCTGTATTGACTCTTCAAATGCGTCTTTAATGGATGCCATTAGCCGAAACTCCTCTCATATTCTATGACTATGGGTATTATAACATGTTACTATGCAAAAAACAACTCTACTGTGGGATACTAACTATGAATATTGTTCCCTTATTTGGTTTACTTTTAACACAAATTTCTCCACCATGGATTTTTATAAGTTCTTGAGTTATTGCAAGCCCAAGTCCTGTCGAGTTTTGCTGTAATTCTCCAATTTGTTCAAATTTGTTAAAAATCTTTTTAATGTCCTTTTTATCTATTCCAATTCCGTTATCTTTTACTGAAATTGTAAAGCTTTTTTCTGTATTTTGGGCAAAAATTTCTATTTCACCATTTTCTGGAGTATATTTTATGGCGTTGCTCAATAAATTGAATAAAATTTGTTGAAATTTTTGATAGTCGGCTTTGATAATTATATCTGGTATTTCTGTTTTTATACTTTGCTTTTTGTTTATTGTAAGAGGTTTTATGATATTTAAAACTTCTTGAATACATATTTTTAAGTTGAATGCTCGCAAGTTTAATTTCATTGCTCCTGCCTCAATTTTAGACATATCGAGTATTTCGTTTACCATTCCGAGCAAGTGCAATGATGATATTTTTATATCATTAACAAATTCTCTCTGTTTTGGCGTCAGATTGCCTGTAAATTCTTCGCCGAGTAGTTCAGAATACCCAAGTATTGAATTAATAGGCGTTCGTAATTCGTGCGAAGCATGTGAGATAAATTCCGTTTTAGATTGTTCTGCGGATTTTATTTTTTTGTTACTTTTTTGGATTTCTAAATAGCCTTCTTGCAAGGCTTTTATCTGCATTTTTATGACTTTGGATAACTCAAAATCTTTGATTATATTGGCAATAATTATTGCACAAGTTTTGAATATTTTTTTGTCAGAATCAGAAAAACTATTTCCTGTAATAAGTATTTTGCCTAAGACCGTTTTTTTAAATAGCAAATCTTCTACAATATAATTCCCTTTAATTTCATTAAGCTTTGTTACTTGTGGATTATAGGCATATTCATATTTTTTAGAATTTGAAAAATATATGTAACCGGAATTGAAGTTGATAATTTTTTTTAAAATAGCAAAAACTTCTGATTCAAAATTACTTGAATCTATTAGGTAAAAATTTTGTATTTCTTCTATCGCTTTTTCAAAATTATTCAAAAGTTACTCCAAATCAGATTTTTCCATGTAACCGATATATCTTAGATTTCTGTAATAACCATCATAATCAAGTCCATAGCCGATTAAGAATTTATCATCAACTTCAAAGCCATAATAATCTGCATCTACATTTGCAACACGTGTTATTTTTTTATCTAAAAGTGAACAAAATTTAGTTGATTTTGTGTGGAAATTACAGTGCAAAAAGTCTAATAGAAATTTCGCAGTAAGCCCTGTGTCAACAATATCTTCAATGATTAGAACATTTTTTCCGTTTAAATCAGGAAGAGAAATATCTACAGCATTAACTTTTCCGGTTGTGGTTGTCCCGCCGTTGTAGCTTGAAAGTCTGATAAATTCCAACTTTAAAGGCATATCGAGGTTCTTAATTAAGTCAACTGCAAACATTACAGCACCTTTGAGTACGCATATTGCTATAACTTCTTCTCCATTGTAAAATTGGTTCATTTCTTTTGCTAAATCTTTTATGCGTGCTTGAATTTCTTCTTCAGTAAACAAAATTTTTAATTTATTTAAATCCATAACTAACCTTTCTTATATTTGTTTAGTGATATTAAATGTGTTGGTTTGTTTTTAATTTTAATCTTGTCGTTTATGCCATACCCTGCGACCCACAAAACTTCGTTTTTGTTAGTAAGTAGAACTAATTCATCTTTTTGGTGGGCAGGGATTTTTTTTTCATTTAAATATTTTTTTAATTTTTGTGACCCTGTTGCTCCGAGCGGGTGAATTCTATCTCCAGCTTGCCTGTGTCGGAGTATAAAATTTATTTTATCAATGTTTATGTAGGCTTTGTATTCACTATCTGAAGGAAATTTTTCCAATATTTTTGTGTATGGAGTTATTGAAAACTCGTAATTTCCAAATTTATATGTACCGCAATGTGTTATGGCAATTTGTTCATCTTTTTGTTGAGTTTTTGAAATTACTTCTGTTTTGTTATTACTTACGAATAGCCACAAATCGGTAGTAAGTGAAATTGTTTTTCCTGATTTTGAGGTTTTATCTTCTATAAATTTTTGGATATTTTCAATTTTGTTTTTGTCATAATCGATATTGTGTTCTGTTAAAATGTTATAAATTAGCCTTTTTTGTTCAATTGGTTTGGCTGTTAAGATATCTGCCGGCAGCTTTGAATTAATAATTTCATTATCCTCTTTTGCAATATTAGAAAGGGAATTTAGAGCGTCTTTGACGTTTGGATTGATTTCCTCTAATAATGGTAAAATTTTATGCCTAATAAAATTTCTTTTGTATTTCTGATTAGAATTTGAACTGTCATTATTTGGTATTAAATGATTGGTTTTAATATATTTTTCAATCTCTGCCCGAGTTGTTGTCAAGAGTGGTCTATAAAAAATATCTCTGTTTTCGGCTATTCCCTGTAAGCCGATTGTTCCGGTTCCCTTAGTAATTCTATACAGAATTGTTTCTGCATTGTCATCAAAGTTGTGCGCAGTAAAAATCACATTTGAGTTAAATTTTTTTGCACAACGCTGAAAAAAATCATATCGAGCTTTTCTTGCAGAGGTTTCTGTCTTTTCAATATAATCAGGTAATGTTTCTGTATAATATTTGATATTATTTGCTTGTGCAAATTTTTTACAATTTTCTTGCTCTTTTTGGCTTTCTTCGCCTCGCCAATTGTGGTTTAGGTGGACTGCAACTATGTCACATTCTAATTTGTATAGGATATCTAACAGGCACATTGAGTCGTATCCGCCTGAAAAAGCAACGATAAATGTGCCTGTCAAATTGTATTTTTTTATGAAACTTTTAACTTTATTTTTAATCAATTAAGCCTCTTGGAATTTTTTGACTCCCTCTTTGATTTCTACAGCATCAACACCTAATTGCTCCAATGCCTTCATCGCAAGCGAATTTGGCTCAGTCGTTAATGCCAAAAGCATGTGTGCAGATTCAATTTTTTCTTTATTATCTTTTTTGGCTAATTCCCAAGCTTTTTCTAAAACTCGTTTTGCACGTTCAGTGAATATGATTTCTTTATCATAGTATTCATTTCCAAAACCAATAAGGTTTTCAACAACTGTTCTTGCATCCCGCATTGTGATTTCAAGTTCAGCAAGTACCTGTCCGCCGATACCTGTGCCTTCGCCGATAATGCCAAGCAAAAACATTTCTGTTCCAACAATATTACGTCCTAATCTTCGAGCTTCTTCCTTCGCAAGGCGAAGAATAGTAAGTGTTTCTGGCATTTGTTTTTCTATCGGCTTAATAATACTGTGCGCAAGGTCGTTTGTATGAATTTTGAGCTCTTTCAATATATCATAAGCAATTCCTCGTTTTGTTTTTAGCATTCCGAGTACTATATGTTCTGGTAGGACGACTGAAGACCCAAGCTCTTTAGCGGTTTCTAATGCCATACTCATTGCCTTAAAGGCATTTGGTGTAAATATTATTTGTCTGCCTTCATATTCAGATTGTCTAGACTGAATATTAGCAAGTTTTTCATCAAAAGTTTCGCTTGTTACGCCGTATTCTGCAAAAATTTTAGCTAAATCAGAGTCTTTATCTTCAAGAATAGATGATAGGATTTGTTCAGTACCCATAATTTCATAATTAGAGGTAGAAAGTTTTGCAACTGCACGTTCAAAAACTTTTGAAGCGGATTTGTTTTTTAAAATATCATCTGTTTCTTGGGCTTTATCTTCTGATTTGTTGTTGCGCTCGTCTATTTCCGGATGATAAAGGCGTTTTGTTTTCTTTTGAACAAGTT
>USOK01000039.1 GCA_900556295.1 uncultured bacterium
AATGTTACCAATCTTATTAAAAAAGTAAGAGTATAGTCATATTCATATGACAATATAGAAAAGGCTCATAACTACTGTGAGCGTGTAGGTTGGGCTTTTAGCCCAACAAATTTATTATCGTTGGGGGTAGAAACCCCAACCTACTTTTTTATGGTGTCGATGAGGTTACTATTCTGGAACCCAACGACAAGAAAATATTAGCAAAATTAAGTGAGAATTGCAATATTTATTGCAAGCTTGTTTTTCTCTTAAAATTAGATACACAGGCGTATTACAATATGAGGATGATTCTTGGTTATGAAACGTTGCAATAAATTGCACAGGCTACAAAAATTACAAATTATACAAGATTTTAGCAATGAATTCCATTGGTAAGCATAATAGTATCTGTGAAATAAAAGTCCAAATAAAAATAAATGGTAATGAGAAAATAAACCAACCCAATCTTTTTTCTATTAGTACATGAAAAAAACCGAAAAAATATAAATAAAAATAATCACTAATATTCTTTGGAAAATTATCCCATTTTATTTCTTTATCATTTAAATTATATAGCACAATATTTAAAATTATATTCAATATTCCCAATGTTGATAGAACTAAAACACTTATTGCACCCATAGCTAGACCAGCCCCTGCACCAAAATCTGGCTCCAAAAGACCCATTTGCCACTCTAAAACAACTAAACAAATGGATATAAAAATGTTAATATAACCAACTACTATACCAAATTTATAGTGACCAGATTTTTTATAATTCATATTAGACTCCCATAGCTCGAGGTTGGGTGAAACCCAACATTATTAAAATGGTGTCGATAAGGTTACTATTTTGGAACCTTACGTCAAGAAAATATTAGCAAAATTAGAAGGCAATTGCAATATTTATCAGAAGTTAGTTTTGCTTTTAAAATTAGATACGCAAGCGTATTATAATTTGAGAATGGTTCTTGGTTTAGAGATTAACTAATTTAAGCCATTATATTTTGTTCTATAACCTTGATTTTC
Organism: uncultured bacterium; assembly: GCA_900556295.1. GTDB lineage: Bacteria > Cyanobacteriota > Vampirovibrionia > Gastranaerophilales > Gastranaerophilaceae > Stercorousia. The sequence continues at coordinate 1,009 of USOK01000039.1, forward strand.
TTCTGGTCTTAAAGCATTTGGGTACATGGTATCAGTATATATATCTTCTTGCAATTTCTTTATAATTTCAAACACTTTTCTATAGTCTTTAATATCTGCAATAGTAGTACCAACATCTAAAGGTCTACCGTTTACTCTAATATTTGAACTATATAAATCAGCAACATTGTTACTTGTTAAAACAACATCACCAACACCAATAATTTGGTCAATAATACCTCTATGTATATTTACTCTTGCAAGTTCCGTAAATGGTTTCATATTGCAGGTATATGAAAATAATCCTCCAGAAATATAAACGCCTTTATCTGTAACTATATACTCAGTGTGCTGATATCTTCTAAAAACAAATATAACCCCACCCAAGTATATCCAAACTGGCATTAAATGAAATAGAAAAAATATTAATGGGAATATAGAAAATACAGTAGGAGCACCTGATGTTGCAGCACCACCTATAAATGCAGCAATAAATAATGAATCAAACAAAAACCAAACTAGAGCAAATGGTAACATTGGATTGAAAATACCTTCTAAAATAAAACAACGTTTATTAGGTTTTCCTTTCCAAAGGATTTTTTCATTACTACCAACCATTAATTCTAATTCCGATTTTGCATAATTATTAAACATTAACACTCTCCTATTTTATATCTGTCGACGGGGGGACTTGAACCCCCACAGCTCTCGCCACATGCACCTCAAGCATGCGTGTCTACCATTCCACCACATCGACATAAACGGTTCGTGCTACTTGGTCGATGTTGAAGGTCTGCTTGTGGTGGAAGTGCTTCGCACCCTCTCACAAAACGTGACATTTAGTCACCTTTTGCTCGGCAGAGTACCACATCGACATAAACTTTGGTATCTATTTCGCCGATGCTGACTGACTGCTTGTGGTGGAGGGCTGTCGCCCCCTCTCTAAAAACGTGACATTTAGTCTTGTTTTTCTTGGTCGCTCGCGTTAAACGGGTCTACCGGCAAAGCTCCTCGCTTTGACCGTCCGCCCTCTGCTCGCAACCAGCTCGGCAGAGCACCAGCATCGATATAATGAATTTATTGAATTTTCAATAATTTAAGGCTAGCACAAATATATAATTTTGTAAATTTGAAAATCATTTTTTACGTGTAATAATGATGTTATGTTAGACTCGATTACTATAAAAGGTGCAAAAGAGCACAATTTAAAAGATGTTTCACTGCAATTACCCAAGAATGAACTGATTGTTTTTACAGGAGTTTCAGGCTCCGGAAAATCATCTCTTGCCTTTGATACAATATTTGCAGAAGGGCAAAGACGCTATATTGAAAGCCTTTCAACGTACGCACGTCAGTTTTTAGGACAGATGGACAAGCCAAATGTCGACTATATCGACGGGCTTTCGCCTGCAATCTCTATTGATCAAAAATCAACTAGCAATAACCCACGTTCAACAGTTGGGACAGTTACTGAAATATATGACTATTTAAGGCTATTATATGCCCGTGTCGGCACTCCTTATTGCCCGAATTGCGGAGAAAAAATTAAGCCGCAAACGGTTGACGAAATCGTAAATAATATTTTAAAACTCGGAGAAGGAACAAAAATTCAAATTTTAGCACCAGTAGTCCGAGGTAAAAAAGGAGAGTATTCTTCGACTTTTGAGGAATTGCGACAAGAAGGTTTTGTGCGCGTGAAGGTTGATGGTGAGATTTTTAACCTTGATGAAGATGAAATTTCGCTTGCAAAAACGAAAAAACACGACATTTCTGTTGTTGTAGACCGAATTGTTGTGAAAGAGTCTGCACAATCTCGTATTGCTGATAGTGTTCAAATAGCGTTGAAAAAAGCTGATGGTGTATCAATTGTAGATGTCGTCGGTGGAAAAGAAACGCCAAGCAAAGAAATAATTTATAGCGAAAAACTGGCATGTCCGAAGTGTAATTTGAGTTTCGAAGAACTTGCACCGAGAATTTTCTCTTTCAACGCGCCTTATGGAGCTTGCGAAAGATGTTCCGGACTTGGGGCAGACTTTGTTGTTGATCCTGATTTGGTTGTTCCGGACAAGAAAAAATCGCTTAACGAAGGTGCAATTTATCCTTGGTCAAAGACTTCTACACAGTATTATAATGATGTTTTAAAATCTGTTTGTCACAATTTCAATATCGATATGGACAAGCCGTTTGAAGATTTATCTGAAAAAGAACAAAAAATCATTCTTTACGGAAGTGACGATATTATTAAATTTACTGTAATGCGATTTGGTACACATCGTTATGAAACGAAATATCGAAATTTTGACGGCGTAATTCCGTTTTTAGAAAAGCGTTATAATGAGTCAAATGGCGAGTATTGGCGGGAAGAAATTGAAAAATATATGACAACAACTCCTTGCCCTTCGTGTCATGGCGCGAGATTAAAGCCGTTTCCTCTTGCTGTAAAAATCAAGGATAAAAACATTTTTGAATTCACTCAGATGCCGATTGATGAGGAATTAGATTTTATTTCGGATTTGTATTTGGAATTAAATGAATTCCAGATGCATATTGCAAAACAGATTTTGGACGAAATTCGTGCTCGTTTAAGATTTTTGAAAGATGTCGGTTTGAGCTATCTTGATTTGGCTCGTCGTGCCGGAACACTTTCCGGTGGTGAGGCTCAAAGAATTCGTCTTGCAACTCAAATCGGAAGTGGTTTGTCAGGCGTTTTGTATGTTTTAGACGAACCTTCAATCGGTTTGCACCAAAGAGATAACGACAGATTGATAAAAACTTTAATAAAACTTCGAAATCTTGGAAATACTTTGATAGTTGTTGAACACGATGAAGATACTATCAGAAATGCTGATTATATCGTTGATATCGGTCCAAAAGCCGGTGTAAACGGCGGTAAAATGATTGCTTGCGGGACAATTGACGATATTATCGCGGCAAAAGAGTCGATTACCGGAAAATATTTGAGCGGCGAAAAATTTATCCCAGTGCCTGAAAAGGTTCGAGAAGGTAATGGTGAATTTTTACGAGTTAAAAATGCACATATCAATAATCTTAAAAATATTGATGTAGATATTCCGTTAGGTAAAATTGTTTGTCTGACTGGAGTTTCAGGCTCCGGAAAATCTTCTTTGATGCAAGATTTGATATATGAATACGCTTTGCATAAATTACGAGGAAATAAACCGAAACCGCAAGGAGTGGACGAAATTTTAGGTTTTGAAAATATCGATAAAGTTATTGCGATTGATCAATCTCCAATCGGAAGAACTCCAAGGTCTAATCCTGCAACTTATACGGATTTGTTTACGCATATTCGTGAATTGTTTTCTAAAACGAATGAGGCAAAACTCAGAGGATACAAACCCGGAAGGTTTAGCTTTAACGTGAAAGGTGGTCGCTGTGAGGCTTGTAAGGGTGATGGCGTAATTAAAATTGAGATGAACTTCTTGTCAGATGTCTATGTTAAATGTGATGTCTGTAAAGGGAAGCGTTATAATAGAGAAACATTAGAGGTTAAATATAAAGGTAAAACTATTTCTGACGTTTTGGAAATGAGTGTTAAAGAAGCGTTGGAATTCTTTGACAGTATTCCGTCGATTAAGTCGAGATTACAGACTTTGAACGATGTCGGGCTTGATTATATGAAGCTCGGGCAAAGTGCGACGACACTTTCCGGTGGGGAAGCTCAAAGAATTAAGCTTGCTGCGGAATTAAACAAACGATCGACGGGGAAAACGCTGTATTTGCTTGATGAACCGTCTGTTGGGTTGCATTGGTATGATTTGGATAAGCTTATTAAAATTTTGCAAAAGCTTGCGGATCAGGGAAATACAGTTTTAGTCATTGAGCACAATTTGGATTTTATCAAAATTGCAGACCACATAATAGATTTAGGACCGGAAGGTGGAATTGGTGGTGGACAAGTGATTGCACAAGGAACACCTTTTGAGGTTGCAAAGTGTAAAAATTCTTACACCGGACAATATCTTAAACCCATGTTGACAAACGGCTTAAAATAATTTATCTTTTTATTAATGCAGAAAGTAGGTAATATGAAGAAATTTTTAAACTTTTCTCTGTTGTCGTTGTTATTATTAGCTTCACCGGTTTTTGCTAAAACTGTTGCTGTGGAAGCTATGAGTGGTTTTACAACAGAAAATCCTCCGAGAGAAATGAGTGTAAAATTGCTTGAAGATATTGTGCTTGATGATAATACGACTTTGGCTGCAGATTACATTCTTGATGGGAAAATTGTTGATGTAACAGATCCTAAAAGACTAAAGCGTAATGCTACATTTACGTTTGTTCCAATTAGTTATAAAGATAAAAACGGAAAAGCTTCGCAAATTAAGGCTTATTGCCCTGCAAAATATACGACAAAAATAAACAAAGGAGAACTTGCTAAAAGTGTTGGGTTAGGAGTTGGCAGTTTCTTTGTAAAAGGGCTTTCACTTGGTTATAGCGCTGTAGAAGGAGCTATTAAAAACGAGCAAGATAATCGTTTTAAATCAAGTGTAACTAATGTTTATAATGATTCTCCCCTTTCTTATGTTGAGAAAGGTGAAGAACTTGTTATTGAAAAAGAGCAGGTTTTCTTTCTTAATTTTAAACTGAAAGATGATGTAGAAGAAGATGATGCGCCTAATTACGAATACCAAGAGCTTCCATCTGAAACGAATGTAAAATAAGTTATATAACTCTTATATAACTGTAATTGACGGATTTTGGAAATTATGTTATCATCCTGTTATAGCAATTCGGAGATAGAAAGAATGAAAAAAATATTATTTATTGTTGCATTACTTACAGGTTTGGCTGTTGCACCAGTAGAGGCAAAGACTGCACCGGTTCAAGCATTACAGGATTTTTCAATTTCCAATCCTTCTCAAACTCTTTTGATTAAAATGCTTGCGAATGTCCAGCTTAATAAAGACACAATGTTACATGAAGGATATTTTGTTTTAGGACAAATTCAAAATGTTTCAAATTCTACATTTGTTTTTATGCCTATTAAATACCAAAACTTCCATAATGAAGTGTTCCAAATTAATGGAAATTATCCGGCAAAATTCGTAGAAATGGTTGATACAGCAAGTAAACAACCTCCTCAAGGAACAATTTCAAAAGATGCAAAATTCTTGATGGATTTTGTAATCGCTCCTGACAATTCGGTTGGAGCAAAATATCAAAATATGGGAACTCCTTCAAATGGAATTTCTGCTGTAGTAAATCAACAAGATTTAGTTTTGTACGACGGAAGTATTCCGAAAACAATGAAAGACTTCCCGGGAATTAAATTAAATTCTTTTGATAATGGTAGTAACTTTAATATTCCAAAAAAATTGATGATTGAAGCGACTCCAAGAGAAGTTAATGTTAATGATTTGAAATATTAATTTTTAAATTGTTTTAAAAATCAAAAGACCGTCATTGCTGACGGTCTTTTTGTATGTTTTGGTTTATGATTATGGAAGGTTTTTAAAATAATTAGGATTGCTTACTGCTTGATATGTGCAGGTTAGCCCATTATTTATAGTTGTATTTGTTTTAGAACAGTATGAAAGTGTAGTTGCCCAAGTACCTTCTGCTCCCATTGGTTTTAAACCATCTTTACTCACGTGAAACGTAAATAAGTCATAGCCCCATCTGTTAGGTTTTTTGTCTATTCCGTTTGTGTCAATACTGATTAAGACTACTCCATAAGCGTTATCTATAAAAACAGCAAAACCATTGTTTAGTATAAATTGCCCGTCATCAAGTCTGCAAACATTCATGTAAGCTTTGTTGTTGAATGTTCTGTAGACAATTGTATCGGAGTCTACTTCGCCCGTGTTCATTTTGCAATCTCCTTCTTCTGTTCCAAAACCGCAATCTTTAGGGCTTATAAAATATTTCATAAGTTTGGCTTTTAGGGTTCTTGTTGGAAACATGTCTGGTGTTATGTAGTCAACACCTTCGTCTTGGGCAAATTGCGACACTGCTTGAGTTAAGATAGAATAGCCTGCACGAAAGCTTGTTTCAAGTTGTTTGTTTCTTGTTTTTGTGATGATTGTTGGAATTGTAATTGCTGCAATTACTCCTATAATTCCAAGTGTGATAAGTACTTCTGCTAGAGTGAATCCTTTTTTCATAAAACCTCCATAAGTATTCAAATGCAAATACGAATATTCATATACGAATAAAAATAATCATATATAAATATTAGCATAACCTGCTTTTTCAAAAAAGTCAATATAATATATAATCTTAATTATGAACATAAAGACTAAAATTAAGATGTTGACAGCATCTCGTGCTACGACATTAAAGAAATTGGCAGAGCGATTAAGTGAAGAAACAGGGGAAAACTATACATATAATAGTTTGCTTGGAAAATTAAATCGTGAAAGTTTGTCTTTGAAAGAAGCTGAGATTATTGCAAGAATTCTTGATTATAAGTTAGAGTTTGTTGATTTGTATAAGTAGAAATCGGTTTATGCTAAGTTTAAAATAGATTTTGAATAAGACGAAAATTTTCGCTAATCGCTTGATTTTCCGTCTTTTCAGAATGACATATTATAATATATAAAAGCGCTATTTCCAAATTTATAGAAATAGCGCTTTTACTAATAATTGCTCCAATGGGAGAGGGACTTCGTCAAATGCTCTAAACATGAATATGCAAAAGCGCCACTTACAAAACTACTAAAATAGTACCAATTTCTGTAAATAGCGCTTTTTTCAAAAATTTCCGCAGAGGGCAAATTAGCCTTTTACTTGGCTCATAACTTCGTCAGCGAAGTTTTCTTGACGTTTTTCAAGCCCTTCACCAAGCATATATCTTGTGAAAGCTTTGATAGTTAATTTGCCTTCAATCAATTGTCCTACAGTTACGTCAGGATTTTTGATGAACGGTTGTTCAAGAAGAACTCTGTGTGACATAAGTTTGTTTACACGACCTTCAACGATTTTAGCTCTGATTTGTTCAGGTTTCTTTTGAAGATCTTCTTTACCCATTTCAACTTCTGTTTCGTGGTCGATAACTGATTGAGGGATTTCTGCTCTTGTGATGAATTCTGGTGCAGATGATGCGATGTGCAAGCAGATATCGTTCATCAATTCAGCATCTTTGTTATCTGTTTCGATAAGAACACCGATTTTGCCGTTGTGAATATAAGAAGCAGTGTTGCCTTCATAACGAACAAATCTTCTGAAAGTAATTTTTTCTCCGATAGAAGCGATTTTTTCTTTGATAACTTCTGAAACAACTTTTCCGCATTTAGGGCAAGTTGAAGCAAGAAGAGCATCAACGTCGGCAGGGTTTGTTGTTGCAACAAGTTCTGCTAAACCGTTAGCTAATTCTTTGAATTCTTCGTTTTTAGCAACGAAGTCTGTTTCACAGTTCAATTCAACCATAGCACCGCAATTGTCAAGGATAGCAGAAGTAACAACACCTTCAGCAGCAATTCTGCCCATTTTTTTATCAGCAGAAGCCATACCTTTTTGGCGAAGTACTTCCATAGCTTTTTCCATATCACCGTCAGTTTCAACAAGAGCTTTTTTAGCATCCATCATGCCTGCACCTGTTTTATCACGGAGTTCTTTTACCATTTGAGCTGTAATATTCATTTATAATTCTCCTTATTTATATTAAGTGAAACGTGAAAAGTGAGAAGTGAAAAGTTCTATACATAAAAGCATTTTTAGTAAAATTATACTAATATCAACTTTTGTAATGGTCTTTTCACGTTTCACCTTTCACGTCTCACGAATGTATCTATTCAGCAGTAACTTCTTCTGCTTTAGCTTCAACACCTGCATCTTCAGGTTTAATTTCTTCAAGTTCCTTAGCGTTGGCATTTGCTTCTCTAAGTTGTTTTCCTTCCAAAATAGCGTCAGCCAACTTAGAAGTAATTAACTTGATAGATCTGATAGCATCGTCATTACCAGGGATAATGTAGTCGATACCTTCTGGATCAGCGTTAGTATCTGCTAGGCAGATAACAGGGATGTTAAGTTTGTTAGCTTCTTTAATAGCAATATCTTCTTTCTTTTGGTCAACGATAAAGATTAAATCAGGAAGACCTCTCATGTCTTTGATACCGCCTAAAGTTTTGCTTAATTTACCTAATTCTCTGTTCAATTTAGCGATTTCTTTTTTAGGTAATTTTTCAGCGTGACCAGAGTTAATGAAGTCTTCAAGTTCTCTAAGTTTGTTAACACGTCCTCTGATAGTTTCAAAGTTAGTTAACATACCGCCTAACCATCTTCTGTTAATATAATAAGCGCCAACTCTTGTTGCTTCTTCAGCTACAACTTCAGCTGCTTGTTTTTTAGTTCCAACGAACAAGATATTTTTGTTTTTAGCTGCGAATTCTCTAACAACTGCATAAGCTTCATCAAGCAAATCAGTAGTTTTACGCAAATCTAATACATAAATACCATTTCTTGCACCGTAAATATACGGTTTCATTTTAGGGTTCCATCTTTGAGTTTGGTGTCCGAAGTGTACACCTGCTTCTAAAAGTTCAATCATAGATGCTACTGGCATCGGTTTTCTCCTTTTGTTTTAACTTGTTGTACTACGGGCTAAACTGCCCCATCCGAATTGGACTAGGGTAAACCTATCGGGCTAGTATAACCACTATTATTTTAATATAAACATATTGTTATGCAAATTATTGTTGAGAATTATTAATTTAAGTGAAAAGTGAGAAGTGAAACGTGAAAAGCCTATATTATTAGTGAGTGGTAAATGGTGAGTAGTGAATAGTCTGTTTCAAAAGAATATAGGTCGGAATTGCTATTCCTAATGACGTGAATTGATGCTACTCAGGATGTCATTCTGACAAATGTTGTCCCATAGGGCTACGTGCGTGAACTTTACATCAAAATCTGTGGTATAGACCGATATTGTCTAGGGGCTACTTTGTCAAAATTAAAAAACCAATATATGAAGTATGGACAAAAGTTGTTCAATAGGGCGGGTCGAGCGGCACAAAACTTATACCAATATCTAAAGTGTTGACTAGCATTGTTGCAGAGGGCTACGCGCGTAGCGCCAAAAAAACGGACGTTCTATCAAGATAGATTGTCCGGTATTTCATTTTCTGAAACAAAAAGGATTTACATTAACTTATATTGTGTATTTAAATCTTTTTCATCACCTTTGCGGTTTTCGCAAACCTTTGTTCAATCCGTTAATATCCCTAATCATCACTATTATTATGGATTGAAAATTTTATGAACGAAGTCTGGTAAACAACCATCCCCGCTCCCAAGATTATTTACATAA
>USOK01000040.1 GCA_900556295.1 uncultured bacterium
ATTTTATCTTGGTGTAACTCTTATAATTGCAAAATTAACTGGAAAGTTTTGGGGAATGCAATTAAGTTTTAAAAACTTTTTTATAACCCCGTTTTTGAACGGTCATCAGTTCGATTTGTCTTGCCCGTTATGGTTTGTAACTCAATTATTTATGACAATGATAACTTTTTTATTCTTGTTCAGGATTTTAAGAAAAGTGACAGAGAACAAGTACATTCATTTACTCATTTTTTCAGTAATTGGGATGTTGGCAATTCCATTTGATAAATATTTTGCTGTAACTCCTGTAATGCTTGTTGTTATAAGAACGATGATGTCTTTGTTGTTTGTGTATTGGGGGTACTTTTATACGCATTATATAAAAGATAATCATAATATTTTTACTCCCAAGTGGCTCGGAATAATTGTTTGCTTGCAATCAATTTTATGGCTGTTTAATCGTGATTTCACCCCGGAAAAAGGAATTGGATTGAGTTATATTCTTGTATGGGGTAGATTTGATAACCAGTTAATTGTTCCAATTTTAACAAGTTTGACCGGAATTTGGGCGTCTTTGTTTACTGTAAAAATTCTTTATCCATATTTGAAAAACGTAAAATTTATTCAAGATATGGGAAATGTTACTTACCATATTATGGCAAATCATTTGTTGGTAATGTATATAATTACAGCAATATTTATGAAAATTCATGGAATTCCAATTGCTGAACGAGCAAATCATGATATTTATTGGATTTATAATCCTGTGCAAACAACTTATTTGTATTTTGTTGTGACAATGATTGTGACAACTTATGTTGGTGTTGGTTTGAAGAAGTTACATAGCTTAGTTGAAAATAAATATAATATAACACTTGAAAAATCTGAAAAATAGTTTATAATATAAAAAGAGGACGGAGATGCAAAACATCTCCTTGAAAGTCCCTTGTGGATTATTTAAGAACTAGCAATATTAGCAAGATTATTGCTAGTTCTTCTGTACTAATAATCATTTTATCACCTCCTTTTTCTATCGGTTTTACAAATTTTCAGTTTGAGCCGTAGAATTATGGATGTGATTGAAAAGGGGCTTTCGGCCCTCTTTATGGTAATAATATTGCAAAATTATTAAAATTAAATCGTTTGATTGTATTAAATATTATCCTCTTGTATTACCCACGGTGCTAATACTTTTGTTATCTTCTTTTGTTAAAACATAAGTATGGCAATGATTATTAATGTTTTTAATTATTTGATTGTGTATGTGTTACAGCTTATGCAAGTGCATAATTTTGAGGGATTATGCAGTTTGTTTAAGAGTTTTTTTATTGGGTGATGAGGAGTTTTAATTGTGAATAGTTTTTACAAATCTCTAATTACGGTTGCGATACTTTGTGCTATTGGCGGAGCTTATGTTGTGTATAGAACTAATACTTATGTGACGGCAGAATTTAAAAATTTACGTCCATTTCATAGCTATGCTCCGATTTATTATAACGGTTTTAAGATTGGTAGAGTTGTGAATGTTAAACCTAATAGGAATTACACATCTACGATTGTTACTCTGGAACTTCATCCGCACGATATGAAATTGCCGGTTAATATTTCTGTCAATCTGAAAAAAGAAAGAAATAGGTGGGGAAGAAAATTTGATTATATAGATATTGCTTATCCTAAAGATCCGTCAGTGTTTTATTTGAAAGATGGGGATAAAATTGCAGGAAAAACATCTGTTGATATTGAATCTTTCTTTGCGAACCAAGATCCGGAGACTCTTGAAGCAATGAGGGTTAATATGGCAGAGAGTGCAAAAAATTTAAATCTTACAATTCAAACTCTCGGAGATTTATTCTCTACGCTTAATGATATGGCAGGCGGAGTTAGCCCAAATGTTGTTAAGGCTTCTAGTGACTTCAGCAAAACTACAGAAAATTTTGTAAAGGTTTCAGAAAATGTTAATGATGTATCAGGTAATATGGTTAGATTTTCAAACAATGTAAATGATACGATTACGCCAGCAAGAATGGATGCTACAGCCCAAAATGTTCAATCAGTGTCGCAAAATACGAAACAAATGACAAAAGAATTAAACAATACAATTCCACAAATAAACTGTTCTATTCAAAAGATTAATGAAATTCTTCATAATATAGATGAAATGACTGCAGGCATGAATTGTACAATGAAGAAACCTTTTGGTGGAATACGTATGATTTTCGGCAGTCCGGTTAGTAAGAAAAAATGTGACTGTAAGTAGCACAATATATATAGCTCATGTGGGCAATGTTTTTTTTATAATCTTAATTTAATATTTAATGGTAATTAGAAGTAGGGGAAAGTATGCGCAAAATATCGACACTCAAAATATATATATATATTGTGTTATTGATGACATTATTTGCCATTCCGTTATGCTGTATATTTGAGATTGGCGAAAAAGCACTTTTGGCTATTGTTTATATATTGGCTGTCGCAAATATTGTATTATTCTTTTTTGAATATAGGGATAGATTTTTTGCATGGAAAAAAACAATATCAAAAGAGATAAGTTATGATATTCAAAATAATGCTAAAAACTTAATGATAATTTTAAATAATATGCCGGTTTTAGCTTATATTGTGGATATTAACTACAATATAAGAGCCTGTAATGCAGAAACGATACGATATTTTGATTTGAAGGTTGAGAAGAACGGACAAATAAATCAACTGTCCGCAGATATTTTTGAAAGGGATACTATGGAGCAAATGAAGGAAGAAAACGAGTTGATTTTTAAAACAAAAGAAACTTTTGTTACAGAAAGACCTATTAAATTAAAAAATGGAAGACAAAATTGGTTTATTATTCGAAAAGTCCCAATTTTAAATAAGTCAGGAGAAGTTTCAAAGTTTGTAGTTTTTGGTAGAAATATCGATGTTGAGAGAAATGCTCAGCGTCAAAGAGAAACGTATATTTCAACGCTTAGTCATGACTTAAAAATCCCTACTATTGCACAGATTAGAGCACTGGAACTTATTGTAAATGGCAGTATGGGAGCAATTAATGCAGGGCAAAAGGAAATTTTAGATCTTACGCTTGATTCTTGTTATAGTATGTATGACATGCTTTCTACTATTTTGTCTACTTATAAATATGAAAATAATGATGTAATATTGAATTATGAAAAATTTTCAATATTAGAACTTATGAAGCAAGTTTTTGCGAAAACAGATGCTACTTTGCGTGGCAAAAATATAAAAATTCATATTGTTGCAAAAGATAGACAAGATTGTATTTATGGGGATAAAGTTCAGATGAAAAAAGCGTTTACAAATCTTATTGATTTTTGTGTTGCTAATGCTTACCAAGATACAATTATAAGTTGTGAGGTGGAAAAAAATACATTAACGAATGCGGTTAATGTTTCATTATTATATGAAAGTCCATATATAAAAACAGATTCCATAAATAATATGTTTGAGATGTACACAACATCTGCCGAGAAGTTTAATAAGGTAGGTAGTAGTTTGAATTTGTATTTGGCAAAGCAGATAATTACAGCTCATTGCGGGGAGTTGAATGTAGATTCTAAGCAATCAAGTTATAGCAGGTGCAGTATAGTGCTTCCTTGTTTTAGTGAATGTGCTGTTGCATGCTAACGTCTTAAAAAGTATAAATTTAAAATACTATCTTTCTAAAACTTTACTAGTTAGTACCTTGACCAAGGTTCTTATATCTGTTATTAAATATGTATGATAATTTTTGTAGACGAGAATGATGAAAACAAACGGCTAGATAGTTTTTTGTCAGAAATTACTCCAGATTTGTCAAGGTCAAAAATTCAAAGTTTGATTAAAAATGGTGGTGTAAAACTTAATGATGAAGCTAAAAAACCGTCATATCAACTTAAAGAAAATGATAAAATAGAATTTGAACTTCCTCAAGATGAAGAGATTAAAATAGAGCCTCAAAACATTCCGTTGGAAATTGTCTATGAAGATGAAAACATGCTTGTCGTAAACAAACCATCTGGTATGCTTACTCATCCGACAGCAATTGAACGTGAAAATACTCTTGTTAATGCTCTTTTGTATCATTTTGGTGGTAATTTATCTGATATAAATGGAGTATTTAGACGTGGAATTCTTCATCGTCTTGATAGAAATACGTCTGGACTTTTGATGATTGCAAAAAATAACAAAGCACATGAGTTTTTGGCAAATCAAATTAAAGAACACACAATTACAAAAAAATATCGAGCAGTCGTAAAAGGAGTTGTTGAAAAAGACGAGTTTGAAATTGATTCTCCGATTGGAAGAAATCCTAATCAGCCTCATAAAATGGCTGTTAGAGAAGATGGAAAGCCTTCTAAAACAATTGTAAAGATCCTAGAGAGGTTCAAAGATGCAACTTATCTTGAATTGACACTTGTTACAGGGCGCACCCATCAGATAAGAGTTCATATGAAAAGTATTAATCATCCGGTGTACAATGATACTTTGTACGGAGCAGGGCAGGGTAAAGTTAAGACAAAAGAACAGGTTTTGCAATCATACTATCTTCGCTTTACAAAACCGTTTGGAGATGAGATAATAGAGTTGGAAATAGAACCTGATGATAAAATTCAAAAGGTTTTAAAATATTTAAGGAGCTAATTTATGCAAATTATTTCAGTAATAGCAATATTAATTTTGTGTTTTTTAATATTGATGAATTTTCAAGACACAGCCGGAATTACACTTTTGAGTAGTAAGATAGGTGCAATTTTGAATCTTACACCGCAAACGTTTACGATGAATATGTCTTTGTATACGCTTTTGGTATTTATTTTAGGTGAACTTTCTGCAATCTTTTTCTTTGCTCCGTTATATATGTCTTTGAAAGAGAAATTTAATGCTTATAAAAGAGAGCTGGAAAAAGGCTCTATCTCCAATACTTCTGCAGAGGCCAAAATTCAAGTTTTGGAAAATAAAATTACCGTGTTAGAAAAAGCTTTGGACGATGCTTTAAAGAATAAGTAGTTTTGAAAATTAAAGCAAATGCTGATTGAAAAGTTATAAAAAAGAACTCCTTGAATTTTAAGGAGTTCTTTTTAGTCTAGTTTTTAATTCAAAAATTTAAGCTTCTTGTTTAGCTTCTTTTTGTTGATTGATAAGGTTTTGAAGTTTTTCTTTAATTTCATCACCTTTTCTTTGCATATCAGAAACAACATCATCTGCTTTTGATTGAATTTCTTTAACTGTTTCATCTGCACGTCTTACAGCGTCTTTTGCACTATCTGCAATCAACGCACGAGTTTCTTCTCCTGATTTTGGTGCAAGCAAAACACCTGCAATTGCGCCGATTGCACCACCTACTATAAAACCTGCTAAAAATTTTGTTGCTGACATAACTATTACTCCTTTTTCGTTTTCTATTGTATCAATAATTTGGGTAGAAAAAATTGCCGAAGCCGGCTATTTTCTAAACATTTTATACGCAGTTGTAAAACCTTTGAACAACCCGCCAAGAAGTGTTCCTGACACTAGTTTAGTTTTGTCTAAAATACTGCCTACTGCACTTTTGAAATCGCCAACATTTTTGTCTGTACTTTTAACGATTTCGTTTATAGAATTCAATGTTTGATTTAATTCTTTAAGTGTTGGTTTTAGTTCTGTGTTTACGATGTTTGATGTTTCTTTTAAGTTTTTAGCCAAAGCTGAAAGGTCAATCAATAACTTAACGATAAAGCCTGCAACTACAATAAATATAATACCTGTAGCCCAAACCAAAAAAGTTAAGCCGTGATTTAACGCAATTTGTGACATATCCATTTATAAATTTCCTTTTAGTTTTCGCAATTGTACTCGTCATCCATTTCTTCAAGCTCTTTGGCTTTAAGAAGTTTTTTTGATTTTACCATATTGTTAAATTTTCTAAATTGTCTTTCTAACTTATATTTCATCAAATCAATATTTTCTAGAGCTTGTTTTTTAGCGTCTTTGATAGCTGGAGAATTTTTTTCATAAAACTCACAAGCTGCGTCTTTAAGTTCTCTTCTAGATTCTTCACCAGATTTAGGGGCGTATAAAACACCTGCAACAAGTCCACCAACAACGCCGGCAATTAGTCCCATTGCGAACATAAATGATTTGTTTTTACTCATAACATAACCTCGTCTTTCATTTATAATTCTAACATATTTTCTTAATAATTACAAGCTAAACGGCTAATTCTAGGACTAGGTCTTTGATTACGCCGGCTAGTTTGTAAATTTTTTTCGCTTTGTCTGTTCTGATTTTAAATATAATTAAGAGAGAATAAATCGCAACAGCAAAAATTATTTTAGAAACTATTTGTTCATGTTTTTTTCTTACATACAAAATTATGTTTTCAAAAGAGTTTTTACACGAAGAAACTAAACATCTTCCATATTGCAGACAGGTCTGCATTAATGGATTAAAAGCCTCTACACAACCATTGTAGTAACGAATTTGTTTGTCCCATTTTATAAGATGACTGATGATAAAATGGGCGATTATCAATTCTGCTATGAAAATTATTGCGATAAATATATACATTTTTCCTATCTTTTGTATTATATTAATATAGGACAGAGAGAATTAGAATCCGTCTAAAGGACTATTTATGATTAGGATACTAGAATTTTATTTATCATTAATAATTGCAAGATTAGCATATTTGGCAATAAGGCTTTTAAACCGTTCATCAGGTACATCTTTTGTTGGAATGATGACGCTTAAAATTTGTCCGAATTTTCTTGCATATTGCCGAAAGTATATTAAAAAAGATGTTATCACAATTACCGGAACAAATGGAAAGTCAACAACTTCTGGGATTATTGCCCATATTTTAGAAGTCGCTAATCAAAACGTTATCCATAATCTCAAAGGTGCGAACATGCTTACAGGTGTGGCGAATGTTTTTGCGTTGTCTGTAGAACCGTTTAAGAGATTTGATTATGCTGTAATTGAGTCTGATGAAGCGTATTTGACAAAACTTTACGACTATATGAGGTCAGATTATCTGGTTGTGACAAATCTTTTCAGGGATCAATTGGATAGGTATGGAGAATTAAATACTACAGCAGGTTTTATAAAAAATGCGATTGATAAAAATCCTGATTTGAAATTGATTTTGAATGCTGATGATCCGCTTGTTGCTACATTTGATAGAACTAAGTATGCAGTATATTATGGCTTTGAAAATGTCGAATATGATTGTAACTATGAACATAAATCAAATGCACCGGCAGAAGCTTTTAATTGTGTTTGTGGAGAGCCTTTGGAATATTCAAAACAGTTCTTTGCTCATGAAGGCCACTATTTCTGCCCAAAATGTGGTTACAAACGTCATGAATGTGATTATTCTGCTAACGTAAAAGTTTACAATGATTATTCTGTTTTGGTTGTAAAAAATAAAGGAATGGAATATGAGTTTAATGTAAATCTTGCAGGACTTTATAATGCTTACAATGCGCTTGCTGCAATTGCTTTTGCGTTTGAACAAGGCTTAAATCAAACTGAAATTCAAAAAGCGTTAGATACTTATCACGCAATTTTTGGCAGAACCGAAAAAAGAATGATTAATGGAAATCAAACAATAATTCAGCTTATAAAAAATCCGACCGGAGCAAGCGAAGTGCTTAAAACAGTAGATTTGAATTCAAACATCGTAATCGCAATTAATGACAATTATGCTGACGGAAGAGATATATCTTGGCTTTGGGATAGTGATTTTGAACAATTGAAAGATGCTCATAAATTGATTATAACTTCTGGAATTCGAGCAAATGATATGGCGTTGCGCCTTAAATATGCGGGAATTCCTCAAGGAAAAATTATTATAGAACCTAATATTAAAAAAGCTGTAGATATTGCGACAAAAGATGGAAAAACAACGATTTTACCATCATATACAGCTTTATTAAAAATTAATAATGAAATAAAAGAAAGCAGGTAAAAATGTTACTAGGAGTGAATATAGATCATATTGCAACATTAAGAAACGCAAGAGGCGGGGTAGAACCGAGTGTTGAAAAAGGAGCTGAGATTGCAGAACAAAACGGAGCAACATCAATCACAACTCATTTGCGTGAAGATAGGCGCCATATCAAAGATGAAGATGTTTATGCTTTAACAGAAAGTCTAAAGACTCGCTTAAATCTTGAAATGGCAATGGCAGATGATATTCAAGCAATTGCATTGGATGTAAAACCTTATTCTATTTGTCTAGTGCCAGAAAAAAGACAAGAAGTTACCACGGAAGGCGGTCTTGACGTTGCAGGACAACTTGAAAAGGTGACAGAATTTATAAAACCGCTACTTGATGCTGGAGTTATTGTTAGTCTTTTTATTGATCCGGATGAGGAACAAGTAAAAGCATCTGCAAAAACGGGTGCTCAATTTATCGAAATGCATACAGGAGCTTATGCTGAAAGTTTTGGATATAAAGAAGAAGAGGAAGAATTTCAAAAACTTAAAAAATCTGCAGAACTTGCTCAAAGCTTGGGGTTGAAAGTTAATGCCGGCCATGGTTTGAACTACGAAAATGTGTACAGAATGCACGAAATAGAAGGTTTACACGAACTAAATATCGGTCATAGTATAATCTCTCGAGCTGTATTTACTGGACTTGCAGAAGCTGTAAGCAAGATGAAGAGTCTAATTGAGTAAAAGTGTGTAAATTGTAGGTCGGGATTGTTATTCCGACAATAAAATATAGGACAGTATAATGAAATCAGAACACGAAATAGTTGAAGAAATGTCGCAAGTTGTTGAACAAATGCGCATTGACGATTTGGAGGATAATCCGGAAATTGCAAACGAGTTTTTTGATTGCGATTGTTGCGGGGAAAACAAATGCCTTGCTGGTTCAATTGAATATGAAGGTTATAGATTGTGCAATGACTGTGTGCTTCTTGCTGAAACAGGTTTTGCGCTTGGTAAAATAAAGTCTGTAACAGAGTTGATTGATTCTATTGAAGATAAACATTTAGAGCAACTTGCGAATTTCATAAAAGAAGAAGAAAAACGATCTAATAACTAGTTCATAATAATAACAAATTCTTTAAACTAATTCTAAAGAATTAGTAATATTTTGTTACATATAGTTAAAAAGAATTAGTTTTGTGGAATATAAATAATATAAGAGAGAGCTTTGACGAAAAAAACGACAACAATACATATATAATTCATAAGCATGACGGGTTTGAATCGCAACCCCGTCATTTTTCTTTACAAAAGAGTTGTAAGTAGCAATTTTGTCTTAAAAATTTTGTTTATGTATATGTAAGGTTAGGAATGTATATTTTGGCTTGTAAAAGTCAAGATGAATTAGTGGTTAGGTTATGTATAATAGCAGAGTTTACTCTCCAAATTTAATAAGGCGGAATTTTGCATCTCAGCAGAATTACGAACAATCGCCAGTGCCGATGCATCAATATCCGCAGTTTAGAGAAATTAGCCCGCAAGCTAATAGTGCTATTTGTGCATACATGTCACCAGTGATAAATAGGAGTGCTATGCCTCAAATCCCGTTGCAGGCGATGGTTAATCGATTAAAAATGCAGGGTAAAATTGAAGGGAAAGATTTTGTTATAGATGAAGCAAGAAATGGTAACAAATCTCTTGCGATAAATAATAAATATGGAAATGAAGAAAAGCGTATTTATTATGATAATGATGATATGAACAGGTGGAGTGCTTATGTTGAAAATGTTTATAACGGAAATAAATTGTTAAGGAGCACCAGCAAAAATGCAAAGGGGAAAACTTTTGCCCATACCAATTATTACTATAATAAAGATGTCCCGCAAACAAGTTTTATGCCGGAGGGGTTGGCGCAATGTAAGACTTCTGATGAATATATTGAATATTTAAAAGCAAATAACATAAATTATAAACTTGAATATGGAGAAAATGATAAAAGTTATAAAAAAATAACAGAATATAATACAGAAAACAAGAAGATTCGGAGTTCAAGCTGGAATACTGATATTCTTCAAGCTGTGACGAAATACGATAAAAGGGGAAACGAAAATCAATATATTGCTTTTTGTGATAATCAAACAC
>USOK01000041.1 GCA_900556295.1 uncultured bacterium
TATTAAGCTCTAAAACCTCTTTTGCTTTTTCTATAGACGCCGAATTTTCTTCAACACTGGTAACTTTTCCAGAAACATCAGAAACACAAATTCCAAATGTTGCAATCCCGGCATAAGCATCCAAAACAGTCGGGCTTTCAAGTTTTTTTACTTCATTCTTTACGTATTTAAAAATATTTTCTGCACTTCTAGGGTTAACCTGAAAAAACGTATCCGCGCCAATTTTAAATGTTTTATCCAGTAATTTTCCTTCAATAAAATCTTGTCCGCATATGCATTTTGTTTCTTTTCCCAAAATTACATTTGTCTTTTTAGAGTTAAAGTTGATGCAAACACCTTTTACGTTTTCGAATTCTTCATAAATTGCTGTCGCAAATTTTTCCAATCTATCGAATATTTTTGTGCAGTTAATAACAAGAGTAACAAGGCAATCGCTGTTAGAGGCTGAACTTCTAATGACAATGTGTCTTAAATCTCCTGTGTGTTTTTTCTCGTTAAAACCGCTAATATCAAATTTTGGGGCATTTTCTCGAATAAAATTAATAATTTTGTCGCATATTTCTGGTTGAATAGGACAATATTTGATATTAACAATTTCGTGCGATTGGGGTTTATAGTAACCTGCTAAAATCTTTTTCGAAACTTTTGTTTGCGAAACTGGACACTGAATTTTATGTCGAAAACCTTTAATATCCGGAGATGCAATTGGGAAATTTATCGAAGTATCAAGTCCTCCGATTTTTCGGATTGCATCTTCAACCATTTGTCGTTTTAATTCCAACTGATAGTCGT
The DNA here is from genome assembly GCA_900556295.1 of uncultured bacterium. GTDB lineage: Bacteria > Cyanobacteriota > Vampirovibrionia > Gastranaerophilales > Gastranaerophilaceae > Stercorousia. The sequence goes on from USOK01000041.1 coordinate 793, forward strand.
AATCAATAAATTGCAACTGGCATGAACCGCAAACTTTTTGCATTGGGCAAAATGGTTGAACTCTGTGTTTGGACGGCGTTATTATTTCAATAGGAGTTGCTGTTGCGTAATTTTTATTGACCTTTGTTAGTTTTATTTTTACTTCGTCTTCAGGACAAACATTCTCGACAAAAATGACTTGTCCATCAATTTTTGCAATTCCTGTTCCGAGGTTTGATAACTTTTTTATTTTTACTGTGAATTCTTCATTTTGTTTCATTTTTAAGTCTTTTTATATGTATTTTCAATGCCGGGTAAAAATCGTTGTCATCTCCGTAATGAGAAAAAGTAATTTTTCCGAACTTGTTTACTGTAATTAAACCATTAACATTTTCATTGGAGATGTTTGCAGGCTTAAATTGGTATTTATAATAGTTATTATTTGTGTCGTTTATAATTAAATATTGCTTTTGTTCAAACGGTTTTTTATACAATGTAATTGAATTGTTTTGGAACTGCGAAATTTTTATGATTTCAGCATTAGGAAATAGATTGTTTACTGTAGCAGTATCCAGTTCTTTATTTCTAAAAAAGCCGTTATCGTAATAGTAGCAAATAAGTTTAAGATTCCCGTTATCAATTCCAATTAAATTGCCATTATAAATAAATTCTTTGTTAGAAAAAGGCCCAATGGCTAATTTCCCTTTGTTATTGTAATATTCTGAATACCCACCTGATGTCGGATATAATTTATAAAATAATTTGATATCTTTTGCTGTTGTCCTTTGGGAACTCCATTTTAGAGTTTGTAAATTATAATAAACATTGTTTTCTACAAAGTCGAAAGAGTATGCATTCAAAGTTACAGAAAATAGAATTAAAAGTGTTAAAAAAATCTTTTTCATATATTTAAAAATAGCATATAAAAATTAATATTTCAATCATTATGTATTGATAAAAATTTTTTTATTGTGTTAGTATCAAAATATGCCAATTTCAAAAGTTATACATAATTATTATGAAAAGTATGTCCCCGCAGAGTTTCGCCGATTACAAAACGATATTAGCGAATCAATAAGTTATGGCTCTCAAGCAGGTAAAAAGTGGGCTTCAATTAATAATAAAGGTTTAGTAAAAGATTTGTATGTTCGTACAAAATCTACTGCAAGGAATTTTCATGTAGACAAAGAAGATATAATTCCTGTTGTTGGAATAGTTTTGGGGACTGCATTAATTCCTTGCTTAGGTGGTTCATATATTGGCTTTGTTATTGGTAAAGGTTTGAAAAAACTTGCGAGAGCATTTAAGCGTTAGATTTTAAATACCAATTTTGCATTTTTTGTTGTTTGCTCATCAATTTTTTCAAAAGAAGTATTGCGCAAATTTGCAATTTCTTCCGCCACATATTTGACATAAGCCGGCTGGTTTGTTTTTCCTCTGTATGGAACAGGTGTGAGATAAGGTGCGTCGGTCTCAATTAACAGTTTGTCCAGAGGAACTTCCTTAGCAACTTCTTTCATTTTAATTGCATTTTTGAAAGTAACAACTCCGCCTATCGCAATATACCAACCTTGTTTTACGCATTCATGCATAAATTCAACACTGCCTGAAAAACAGTGCATTATAACTATAGAATTTTTATTGAATTCTGTTAAAATATCGAAAGAATCCTTATGTGCTTCTCTGTCATGAACTGAAATTGGAAAATTTAATTCATTTGCGAGGTTGATTTGTTTTATAAAAACTTCTTTCTGTAAATCATTAAAACTTTTATCCCAATAGTAATCTAGTCCAATTTCGCCAATCCCCACAATTTTAGGTGATTTTGCGCATTCTTTAATTTTATCAATTAAATCGTCTGTCCAATCTTTTACTTCTGATGGATGAACCCCAAGTAATCCGTAAACATTTTCATATTTTGATGCGAGTTTTGCAACAATATCAATGTCTGATGCGTATGCAGATGGAACAATAAGCTTTTCTACACCGTTATCTGAGGCGTTTTTAAGTATTTCATATATTGAAAAATCATCAATACAGTTAATATGTGTATGTGTATCTATCATAGGACGATTGTAACGCTAATATATTTCTATGTAAATATGTGATTTAGCTTCATAATGTGTTGTATTTGCTGGTCAAAAAATCTTTTCGTGCTAGAATAAACGCATAATAATATATGTGAGGAATTAATTATGAAAATGTCAAAAATGTTTGTACAAACCCTTAGAGAATTCCCTTCAGATGCAGAAGTTATTTCTCATAAAATGCTTGGAAGAGCTGGGTATATCAAGAAATTAATGCCTGGGGTGTACACTTATACTCCTTTGATGTGGAGAGTATTGAAAAAGATTGAAAATATTATAAGAGAAGAAATGGATAATGCAGGTGCTCAAGAGCTTTCTATGCCATTTGTTCAGCCTAAAGAACTTTGGGTTGAGTCAGGTAGATGGGAAGTTTACGGTAAAGAATTGATGCGTATGCAGGATCGCCATGATAGAGAAATGTGCCTTGGTCCTACTCACGAAGAAATTATTACGTCAGTTGCTAGAGATGCTTTGAAATCATATAAACAGTTGCCTGTAAATTTGTATCAAATCCAATTGAAATTTAGAGATGAAATCAGACCTCGTTACGGACTTTTGAGAGGCCGTGAATTCATCATGAAAGATGCTTACAGTTTTGATTTGGATGAAGCTGGTTTGGACAAAGAATACAAAAACATGGCACAAGCTTACAAAAAAATCTTTGATAGATGTGGACTTGCTACAAAAATGGTTCAATCTGATTCTGGGGCTATTGGGGGAAGTGTTTCGCATGAATTCATGGTAATTACAGATACTGATGCCGGTGAAAATGATGTATTCTATTGTAATGATTGTGATTATTCCGCAAACTCAAACCATGCAATTTCAAAACTTCCTGAAGCTGTAGTAGATGGTAAAGAATATTTTGCGGAAACAAAAGTTATAGATACTCCAAATACTCATTCAATTGAAGATTTGAGCAAGTTTTTAAACATTCCGGATACTTTGATTTTGAAATCATTAGTTTATATTGTTGATAAAAAACCTGTTATAGCATTGATAAGAGCAGACAAAGCCGTAGAAGAAACTAAGTTGATGAATGCAGTTGGGGGAATTGATATTAGAATTGCTTCGCCTGTAGAAATTGAAGAATTAATGCAACAACATGGGTTTAATGCAATTCCTGGATTTATTGGACCAAAAGGTATGAGTGACGTTACTATTGTTGCAGATGAAACAGTTCGTGATATGAAAAACTTTGTTGTCGGTATTAACGAAACAGATAAACACTTAGTTGGTGCAAATTTGATAGATTTAGGTATCGCAGAAATTAAATATGAAGATATCAGATTGGTTCAACGTGGAGAACTCTGCCCTCAATGTGGTAAACCATTGCATATTACAAAGGGTATTGAAGTTGGTAATATTTTTAAACTTGGTACAAAATATTCTAAACCAATGAATGCTGTTTATACAGATGTTAATGGCAAAACTCATCCTTACGTAATGGGGTGTTACGGTATTGGTGTTACAAGAACAGCAGCAGCTGCTGTAGAGGCTCATTACGATGAACACGGTATCAAGTGGCCAATTGCAATTGCTCCATACCATGTTGTAATCGTCCCAGTTAACATTAAAGACGAACTTCAAATGAAAGTTGCAAATGAGATGTATGAAGAACTCCGTTTGGCAGGTGTTGAAGTTGTTCTTGATGATAGGGATGAACGAGCAGGGGTAAAATTTAAAGATGCTGATTTGATTGGTTTCCCTTACAGAGTGACTGTTGGAAAGACAATCAATGAAGGTTTGGTTGAATATAAAGTTCGTGAGACCGAAAATGTTGAAAAAGTTACTCCAGAAACGGCAGTAGAACATTTAATTGAAATAGTAAAGAATATTAAATAAGATAACAAAGAGGGTTAATCTTTAACCCTCTTTTTAGTCCAATTTAGATTAGGAAGATTTAAACTATGCGTATGTATCCAGTTTCATCAAGGCAAATAAAGTCAATGCAAAGAGCTTCTCAGAAGTTGCATGATTGTTATCTAGTGGCATCTTTGGGAGCATTGAGCAATAGTGCTAAAGGTCGAAAAATTATATTAAATAATATTTCGCATAGTTTAGATGCTTATAATGTTCATTTCCCAAGTATTAACGGAAAATCTGAAGATTATTTGGTTGATAAAAACTCTATAGTTGATTTGTTTCAAAAAACAGAAAATGAAGAAATCTCTTCTATTCATAATGTAAATTCCCCATTAACAAGAGCTGTGGAGCTCGCTGTTAATGCGTTAATAAAGAAACATCCGTTTAAAAAACCTCCAATATACAGGCTTTTTGCCAGTAAGCATAATTGTGAATACAACAAACCATCAAGATTTTTGAAAATGTTTACGGGTAAAAAGCCAATAACACTTAATGAAGGTGGAGTTTCAATGTCGTTATTCAGTAAATATTCAAAAGCTAAAAAATTATTAGAAGAAATAGGACAAGATCCAAATGCAGTTTTTGTTGCAGGTACTGGCAGTAATTTTTGGGGAAATCTTCCGACTTGGCATTGTTATGTGATAAAACGAGTTGATACAAAAAATAACAAGTTGCTACTTTTCGATCATAAAGAACAGGCTGAAATTGTTTTGCCAATTCAAAATGCGATACATCAACTTAAATTTATTACTGGATTTTTCAGCAAGGATTTGACCTAAGCTCTTTTATGTTTGAAAGCAAAATACTTAAATAACACGTATGTGACGATTGATGCCAAGAATATTGAAACAAGTTGGCTTAAATATACGTTTTTAGAAACGTAGCGAACTATTAATTCAAGGATTAATGCGTTGCAAGCATAGCTTATAATCCAAGTTGTACAACATTTAAAATATTCTTTTAGCCAGTTCCCTTTTGTACAAAATACAAAAACTTTTTGATTTACAAAAGAAAACACAGATGAAATAATCCATTGAAGAGCAACGCACATTTGATAGTGCTCACTGCCGATTAAGTATAGTGCAATTGCAAATATGATGTATGAAAATCCAGCATTTACTCCCCCGACAAATAAAAATCTGATTTTGTCGGGAATTGAACACCATTTGTTGTATAGGTCTAATATTTTGTTCATCAATATGCTTTCCCGACTAATGAGTTGTGTGTTGTGTTTTCAATTGTGTCATTAAGTTTGGAAAGTTTAATTTCCTTTCCATAACGATGTTCAAGAGCTAATTCTATTAAATAGTCTGCAAAATGTGGGTTTTTAGGTAATAATGAACCGTGCAAATATGTCCCAAAAACATTTTTGAAGCGTCCGCCAGCTGTTTTATCTTGCCCATTATTCCCATTTCCGATAACCACTTGTCCTAGAGGAACTGTATCTCCTTGAATATAAGTTAATCCGCTATGGTTCTCAAATCCGACTAATGTTTTTGGATATAAAAAGTTTGTCTCTACAGTTACATTGCCAATAAATCTTTTTTTGCCGGCAACGGTATATGCATCTATAAGACTAATTCCATGTAGCTTTGGCCCATCAAATGGTTGATAGTAATGACCAAATAATTGGTAGCCTCCACAAATTCCTAAAAATACTGCCCCATTATCTCGTTCTTGAGTTAAGAATTCTTTGTTTTTGAACAATTCTCCGGCAACATCTTGTTGTTGTTTATCTTGACCTCCACCGATAAAATATAGGTCATGACTTTTTATGGTGTCGCCAATATTTATTTCATCTATTTCAATAGAAATTCCACGCCATTCACAGCGATTTTTGAGTGTTAAAATATTTCCAAAATCTCCGTATAAATTAAGTAATTTCGGGTAAAGGTGCGCTATAGATATTTTTAAGTCTTTCTCTTCCATGATAAATTAATTATACCACATATTTTGCGTGATGATAAAATGTTTCAATTATTAAGCCTATTGCTCAAAAAATAATATTGTTTTATGCTATTAGTATGATTAAACAGCTTAGGATAAAAGATTATATATTAATTGATGAACTAGTTGCAAATTTTGACAGTGGATTGAATGTAATTACTGGTGAAACAGGTGCAGGTAAAAGTATCCTTATCAACGCAATTGATATAGCATTTGCTCCTAGAGTTTCAAAAGATGTGATTAAGCATGATAAAGAAAAAGCTGTAATTGAATTGGTTATTGAAAATACAAAGCATGATTTGTCAAAAATGTTTGAAGAAAACGGGGTTGATGATTATGGCTCAGAAATAGTATTGTCAAAAGAAATCTCTCAAAATGGAGTTCGTTCTCGTGTAAATGGAACTCTTGTTAATCAAGAATTTATTAAGAATTTAAAAAATTATTTTTTAGATATTTATTCTCAACACCAAACTTATGCTTTTATGCAACCCAAATGCCATATTACGCTTTTAGATAATTATGCAAAAGAAGCGTATGGTGAAAAATTAGAGGGGTATAGGGAAAAGTTTAAAGAATTTCAGCACTTGAAAACGCAGTTAGAAAATTTGAAAACAGCCTCTGATGCGACAGAAAATCAGATTGAATTTTTGAAATTCCAAATTAATGAAATTGATTCTGCTGCAATAAAAAGTGCGACAGAGGACGATGAGTTGAATTCGGAGTTGGAAGTTTTAGAAAATGCGGAAAAATTGAAAGAGCTTACAGGAACTTCATATTGGGCAATAAATGGCGACGATGGCTCGATTATGGAAGCGTTGGGTAAGATTAAACAAAATGTTTCAAAAGCTGCTTCGCTTGACAAAAATTTGGAAGAAACCGAAAGCAACTTGATTGATGCGATTGAAAGGTTAAGAGATGCCGGCTCGCAACTTCGAGAATACAGTCAAAATCTTGACAATGACACAGAACGTTTGAATGAAATTCAAGAACGATTGTATGTCTTGGACAAGCTAAAACGCAAGTATGGCGGCACTCTTGAAAGTGTTATTCAGACTTTTGATAAACTATCAGAAGAGCTTAATGCAATTGAGTTTTCAAACCAAAATATTGAAGAAGTTGAAGCAAAAATTGAGAAAACTCAAAAAGAATTAGAACATACCGCAGCTGAAATAAGTGAAAACAGAAATAATTTTGCACAGGTTTTATCTGTTTTAATTCAAGAGAAGTTGGAAAAATTGGAACTTCCAAAAGCTCGATTTGAAATTTCTGTTCAGCCAAAGGAATTGGGTTCAGACGGGGCAGACAATGTAGAATTTTTGATTTCTACAAATGTGTCCGAAGACTTGAAACCACTTGCGAAAACAGCGTCTGGCGGTGAAATTTCACGAGTAATGCTTGCAATAAAGTCAATATTTGCACAAAGTGATGATATTGACACAGTGATATTTGATGAAATTGATACGGGTATCTCAGGAAAAGCCTCTCAAAGTGTAGCTGATGAGATTGTAGAACTTTCAAAATTCCACCAGATAATTTTGATTACGCACCAACCGATTATTGCATCAAAGGCGAATAAACATTTTTATGTTCGCAAATCACAAAATGATGAAACCAAGGTTGAGGTCTATGTTTTGACCGGAGAAAATCGAGTTAAGGCTCTTGCAGAACTTGCCGGAGGAGAAATCAATGAACAATCCATTGAGTTTGCAAAATCATTGATTGGGTAAAGTCAGGTGTTTAAAGGTGTTCCAGAGTTAGCTATATATCTCCGCCCAAGAATTTGAATAATTCAGCTTCATCTGGTTCAAGCCTTTCTAAAACTTTTTTAGTTGCAAGTTCTGTGTAGATTTCGTAATTATTTTTCTCGTTTACGGCTGAGTATCCTGATAATTTTCTAACAACAGGTAGGAATTTTGCAGGAACCTTTTTTGTCATGAAAACACTTAAATGCGGATGTGTTTGATGCATCATTTCATGTATTTCCATATGCAAAGGAGAACTCGTTGAACTATGTTCTTTAAAACCACAGAAATCTTTCCATCTATTTAAAGTTTCTTTAATGTTACTTGGCATCATTCGGTCTGTTAATATATTATATTTTTTTGTTAAGTATAAATTTTTAGTATTTGTATGAGGTAACAGCACAGTTGTAATTTCTTTATTATTTTTAAATGAGCGCATACACTCTCCACCACCTAATGTAAAGTCTGTTACAATGAATTCATCCGGAACTTTTATCCCCTTTGATTTCGCTAGTTTAACTGCGTCTAAAACTTTTGTTGCAACAATCATGTCATTATTAAGTAGAGCTTTTTTTACACCATATTTTTCTTTTAATATGTTTTCAATTTTTATAACTTCGGGGTTAGTAGATTTTTTACTAAATATTGTATTAATTTCTCTAACACAATCTGTTCTTAGATTTTTATATTTGTATATTTCCTGTTCTACTTGAAGAGGCAAGCTTGGCTTTTTGGCTAAGCTTGCGTGGTACTTAGGAAAAGTTTTCTTAACTAAAACTATTGGGAAATTAATCATTGAAGCAAATAGTTCTCTTAATGTTTTTGCACTTTTTATTTGCTTTAAAGCAATATCTTGTATCCCAAATTCAGAAAAACTCTTTAGTAATTGGTCTCTTTTTTGTAGATATGTATCAGAAATTGGTGTTTCGGTAATGTTTTCTAGTAGGCTATACTTAACATCTTGTCGCGATCTTTCTGTAATTCTTCTGTATATTTTCTGCCCACGAGCAATTTCTTTTTTCGTTAAATTTAAAGTATTGCCGATAACTGTCATTAAAAAATCTCCTACACGATTTATAATGAAAATCAAGCTATAAAATTGCCTATTTGTAACAGAATATAACGAAAAATCGGCAATATATTACAAGTTTTTGGTAGTAAATGTCGAATAACCTTCGTAGTTGTAGCTTGCGTCAATCCCTTTCATATAGACTTCCCTGTCATCTATGTTTGATGTTAGAGCATTGCTTATCAAATATTTGATTTCTGTGTCTTTAATCGGACTACGCTCCATTGCAAGCAGATAATCCGTTTTGTTGATTTTATTCCAATCAACAACTTTGTTTAATTCTGTCTTTAAAATTAAATCAAGCCACAATCTTGTACTGCGTCCGTTTCCTTCTCTAAAAGGATGCGCAACATTCATTTCTATATATTTTTTTATAATTTCATCAAAATTAGATTGAGGCATTGCTTCAATGTGTTTTAATGCATCTTGCAAATACATTGCT